>JAJFJC010000100.1 GCA_021774385.1 Alphaproteobacteria bacterium | reverse complement strand
ATAAGCCGGGAAACACCGATGGCAACGCGATTAAGGCCAAAGTGCTCGCCTTGCATGGTTGGGATGATCCGATGGTGCCGCCAACGGACGTCGTGGCACTCGCCGAAGAACTCACTTCGAGCGGCGCGGATTGGCAAATCCATGGCTACGGTCATACGTTGCATGCCTTTACCAATCCAGAGGCGAATGCGCCGGAGATGGGCGCAATGTACCAAGCGGACGCCGACCGCCGGTCATGGCAGTCGTTGGAGAACTTTCTGGCCGAAGTGTTCGCTTAGGACCATCGCCGCACCTGTTCGCACCGGCGTCGATCGTACTCTCGCCGTATTAATCCAACCGGAGATCAAAACGCTTGATCACCATTGGTTGGGTTATCTGGGCCAGGAGCGTGAGCATGGCGAACCGGGCATCCAAACTTTCGCCGTTTTCGATCGCATGGTGAAGCCGTGCCTCAATCGCCGATGTGGCATCCGGTCCGTTCGCTTTACCAAATTCCGTGCGGCCCAGCACACAATAAGCCAACATCGGCGCGGCCCGCGCGCAACTCGCGTCTACATCCGCGAGGGCGCCACCTTCCGCATCCTTCAGCAAATTCAAAACCGTCAGTTTGACTGAATCCGGCACCTGCTTTGGCGCTAACCCAACGGTACGCATTGCATCGTCGAGGCGATGCATCTCTTTCGGGCGACCGCGAATACCGAATACGTTGAGAAAGTCCATGGTATCAGGATGCGCCAATCAGCCGAAATTATCTACCCTATGGGGGCGGTGCGCTTTCGTACCAAAGCATTGGATCAACCTGACCCTAATGCCGCAACGACCATGTCCGCCGTGGGTCTTGGGTGTGTTGAAACGATTTGTTTTCCGGTTATCGACCTGCTTTTGGATGGGGCCTGAGTTAATTCGGTTGTTTTGGCTGAATGGGCGGCTTCGGTCGTGTAATAGACCCTATTGCCGCCATAACGCATTCGCGACACTCTTCGGTGAGGCGGATCACCTCAGGTGAACTATTGAAATAACGGAAGGGATTTTGCACTGGCGGGGACTATGGAACGCCCATTCCCGGCTCAAGCCGTTTTAATCTGACAATGCCAGACATGCGCTTGATTTCCGTTAAGGCTTTATCCACTTGCCCGACTCGGCCGCCGTGAGAAAGTCGAGAACGGTGCGGTTGAACAGATCGGGATCCTCCATATTCACCAGATGTCCACCCATCGGGAACATGTGCAGTCCGGCGCAGGGCAAAATTTGTTTCAGGAACAGGCTGCCTTCGATGCAGTGCTGATCCTGGTCACCAACGATGATCAGGGTCGGAACCATCATGCGGCCGAGGTCCGTTTTCATATCGAAGAAATTCGGCCGTTTGGCGTTGAGGCCGCGCGCGGTGTGGGCCGACCCTTCGGCCGAGTGCTCTAGCAGTTGATCACGAAATTCGGCCCAACCGCGCGGATCCTTTATTTTCATCGGGATCCGGTTGGGCTTACTGGCTTGTTCCTCGGCGACGACCGCCATTCCCACGGCTAGCAGCCGGTCGGCGCGAGACGTGAAATCATCCTCGAATTCGGCGCGTTCGGCTGGATCCGAGACGCTGCCATGACCGGCGGCTGCGGCGACCAGCGATAGGCAACGTTCCGGGTGCTTGAGCCCCAGGAACACCACGCTGTTGCCGCCGATTGAGAGGCCACAAAAATGTGCCTTCTTGATGTCAAGCGCATCGCACAATCCGAGAATATCGTCGATCAGGATGTCCTGCGAATATGCCGCCGGGTCGGCGGGAATATCAGACGGCGGATAGCCACGATACGACATCGTGACGACCCGGTAACGTCGGGCGAAGAACCGCATCTGCGGCTCCCAGCTGCGGTAGTCGCCGGAAAATTCGTGAAGGAAAATAAGCGGCGTCCCCGATCCGGCTTCTTCGTAATAAATTTCGACTCCGTTGACTGGTACAGTTGGCATGATTGGCCCCTACGGTATTCAGACTATTGAATTTCGCGCACAGCTAGGATGCGATGCCGGCCCGGCAGACGCAACGGGGGTGGTGTCAGTCGGCATTGTCACGTTTAAGGGCAGCGTGCCGAAGAGTGCGCTCCACGGGGAGGTCGACAGGGCTTGGTTCCATTGTGGCAAATCCGTCACCCGATCAAAGATTTGGCAGCCAGACACGCAGGAAGACGCGGCAAAGCTCCCGACGCTCGGCCAAATGCTGTCGGACCAGATTGCAGATGCAGCGCGCAAGAAGCCGATGACGCCCTGAACAAGAGCCATGAGACGATGCTATGGTCCGATTCCCGCTCCTGAATGCATCCGGAATATCAGATTTATAGGTAGCCCCGAAAAGTCGCTAACCGACGGCAGCGAAAAGACGCCACTTCCGGGATGGGGCATTAATTACCAAACTGCGGTATCGCATGCCACGTCTGCAGCTGGAGCATGAACGGAAATAAACAGTGCGAAAAGCCGACATCGCTGCACGCATGTCGCTTGCTGAGGGGTGAACCGAAGTCAGTTTCTGCGGACCTCACAGCCGCTCCTAGCCAGATTCAGACATGTTAACTTGGTTTCCGGATGTTACGGAATTGGGTATTCGGTAACATCGATGTCAGCGACGACAAACCGTCGGTTAATCGCAACCGTCGTAAAATCCGAATTCCCTTTTGCCACGATAAACCCTTTTTGTGTTTTTATTGGGTAGAGGTGCAACAGCGACAGCGAAAGGAAACAAAAGGGCAGTTGGCGCCGAACAATTCGGCGGCATGACTCCTATGCCCAAGGTGTAAGATGGTTGATAACGTTTCTTGCCCAAAGACAAATCTGTCAGAATGGCAGAGCCTGTACCCCGTTTGACTTGACCGGCCGATACGGCGATTAGGAATTGCGTGTCAAAATCAACCTTGCGAAGAAGGTTGGCCAGCTCTGCCCTTTTGAGCGTGTATCCTAGCCAAGACACTTGTGCCTCTTGACGCGCAAAGAACATCTTGTATCCGCGCTTCTTAGGCCCATTCACACCGGCAAAAATCTGACGGAAATTAGCATCTGGGTTTATACGTGCCTTGGGCGGTAGATTGTATTTTGGCTTTTCCAAACTTAATCTATCGATGATTCCAGTCATCTTGCGATTTACATCTATTCTCACCTTGAACTTCTCGGTCGACAACCCGCCTCTCTTCACGTGTGAAGCTTGAATTTCTTCAATCTGTAGAAAATTTTTGAAGAATTCATCATTACCAACCAGAGCTATGAAATAGTTCAGTCGTGCGACTAAATTAGCGCGATGTCTGGCGTAAGTTTCGTTGAAGTCTATTTCTTGGGGCAACCTCGTGTAGTTCCAGCCCGGATTGTACCCATGATAAACCGTCGGTTTCCAGGTTGCGAGGCGAGACAGCATCACCGCAACGTTTCGTGGTTCTCGATATGCAACAGTCGAGCCGTAGGTGTACGCAGTAACGTACAAAACATTTTCGATCTTGCTTCTTTTTTTCTCATCCCGGTTACTCTTGGCTAACAACAGTTCGCTGTCGGTACGAAACCGGATACGGCTTGCAAGAATTAGAAAATTCTTCGCCACCAAATCGCCAGCCTCGTTGCAAGCCTGACTCCCTTGCCTCAACGTAGCGTAGTTTGATGTACCGACACTCTGCATGGCTATGGCGCATGCATTTTTGCCGGTAGCCGAAATTTTGGTCGAGCTACTTGGCGCAGAAAGCTTTGAGTCGGCTGTCGCGACGCAAGCCTGCATGGAAAGCATTAGCGCTGGGACGAACAAACTAATTTTCATCGGTTGCATTGCCTGCATCTTGCATAGGAAAACGCTTTTGGACTGACTTTAGACTATGCCTAAAACGGGCCAAATTAAGGCTGGGGTTATCGCGGCGTTACACAATCCCCTGAACGGTAACATTTGAGCCTCAAATTGGCCCGGAATCGTAGTGATTTGGACCGAAGTCAGGACGTTTCATGTTACTGACCTCTAAGGATTCTGTCGCATCGCACTGTTGGCCGCGACTTCCGACATGGGTCTTGGGCGTGTAAAAACGTCGACGCAATCGGGCGATATTTAGTTCGAGATCGATTTTCGTCCGATCCGCTGATTTTGTGGGATATCGAACGAATTGGCACGCTGAGGCGTTTTTACCGGGCTGGGGATCGCCTAAG
>JAJFJC010000099.1 GCA_021774385.1 Alphaproteobacteria bacterium | reverse complement strand
TATGCTGTGTTTGGCGCGTTTTAGGGTGGGTTTTGGGCGCGGGCGAAGTTTGGCTGATTTTGTATTTCCTCGGGCATCCAATTTCGCTGGCGGAGGCGTTTGTGTTGGAAAGCCTGGGGCAGGCAGCTCGTAGCGCCGGCTTTATGATACCGGGTGGGCTAGGCGTGCAAGAAGGCGGCCTGCTGATTGTCGGCAGCCATCTTGGCCTAACGGCGGAAATCGCGCTTGGCCTTTCCTTGGCGAAACGGGCGCGTGAACTTTTGGTTGGTGTTCCCTGTCTGATCGTTTGGCAAGTCATCGAGGGACACGACCTTTGGCATCGAACCCGCAACACCTCACAGTGCTGAAACTGTCATTTATTTAAACCTCCACGGTGTTGCGGAAAAGCCGTGGAAATCCGATATCATCAACCTACTTTGTTGTCTTGAGGAGCGCTTGCCCGCGTGTTAGTTAGCGCATTCTCACAACCTGCGGAAACCGCGCCTTTAAGCGGCGCTACGATCAAAGGACCGGTGATGGAAAAGAAACCGTTGGAAGTCCTGCTTGCGAAGCCTCGCGGTTTTTGCGCCGGCGTGGTGCGCGCTGTTGATATTGTGGAGCGCGCGCTCAAAAAATTCGATGAGCCCGTCTATGTCCGTCACGAAATAGTCCACAACAAAACCGTCGTCGAAAGCTTAAAGAGAAAAGGGGCGATTTTCGTCGAGGAATTAGACGAAATTCCGAGCGGTGCCGTTACGATTTTTAGCGCCCATGGTGTTTCCAGAAAAGTCGAAACAGGCGCGGCAGATATGGACTTACACGTCATAGACGCGACCTGTCCTCTGGTGAGCAAAGTGCACAATGAAGCGCAGCGATATTCTAGAAATGGCTATGAAATCGTCTTGATCGGACATCCCGGTCATCCCGAAGTGGAAGGAACAATGGGCCAGGTGCCGGGCAAGGCACACTTGATATCCACGCTTGACGATGTCGGTGAACTTAAACCACAAGATCCGGAAAAGCTTGCCTATGTCACGCAAACGACGCTCAGCGTCGACGACACACGGCATATTATCGATGCCTTGCGAACGCAATTTCCTAAAATTGTCGGACCTGACGTCAAGGATATCTGCTACGCGACACAAAACCGGCAAAGCGCGGTTCGCATGATGGTCGGTCAAGCCGATGTCATCCTCGTCGTCGGTGCCCATTACAGCTCGAATTCCAATCGTTTGCGTGAAATAGGCGAAGAGGCTGGCGTGCCCAGCTACTTGATTCCAGATGTGGAAGCACTCGACCCTACTTGGCTTGACGGCGCGAAAATTGTCGGTGTCACCGCTGGCGCCTCGGCACCGGAAGAGCTTGTTCTTGGTCTCGTCGACCGTCTTGGCGGCTTGTATGACGTAACCGTGAGCAACTTTGAAGCGATTGAGGAAAATGTGCAGTTTAAGTTGCCAAAGGAACTGGCGACTGTCGGTTAACCCTATTGAAGACGTTTGATCAACTCGTGGAAATTGGAACCTAAATTTTGGCGGTACCCTTAATTCAACAACTTCGTGTCGGCGCTTATGTTTTCAAGCAGCGTCTCCGTGGCGTCCAACGCTATCCGCTGGTTCTCATGCTCGAACCCTTGTTTCGGTGCAATCTTGCCTGTCCAGGTTGCGGCAAAATCGATTATCCAGATGAGATTTTGAACCGACGCTTGAGCGTCGATGATTGCATTGCGGCGGCCGAAGAGTGCGGGGCGCCAATAGTTTCCATTCCTGGCGGCGAACCCCTTATCCACCGTGAAATAGGTGAGATCGTAAACGCGCTAATCTCGCGCAAAAAATTTGTATATCTCTGCACTAACGCGCTTTTACTGGAGAAAAAACTCAAACTATTCAAGCCATCGCCGTACCTGACATTCTCGATTCACCTGGATGGTTTGAAGGAAGAACATGACACTGCCGTCGACAAAGCGGGTGTCTTCGAGATTGCAACCAAGGCAATTAAAAAGGCGCGGGATTTAGGCTTTCGCGTCAATATCAACAGCACCCTGTTCGACAACGCGAATGCCGAGCGGACGGCGGCGTTTTTCGACCACTGCATGTCTCTCGGCATTGAAGGTATTACCGTTTCGCCGGGTTATGCCTATGAACGCGCGCCCGACCAGGCTCATTTTTTATCGCGCCAAAAAACCAAACAGCTCTTCCGTGACTTATTCCGATTAGGCCAGGGAAGGAAATGGCGCTTTAGCCAATCGACACTGTTTTTGGATTTCCTTGCCGGCAATCAATCGTATCACTGTACACCCTGGGGGAACCCAACACGGAACGTCTTTGGGTGGCAGAGACCGTGTTACCTGCTTGGCGAAGGCTACGCACCAAGCTTCACGGCGCTTATGAACGAAACCGATTGGGACAAGTACGGCACGGGTAAGTATGAAAAGTGCGCGGAATGCATGGTTCATTGTGGTTACGAGGCCACGGCGGTCTCCGACACCGTCAAGCACCCCTTGAAGGCACTAAAAGTTCTGCTGAAAGGCCCAGAGTTGGATGCGCCAATGGCACCCGATATTTCGCTTGAGAACCAGCGGCCGGCTGAATTTCTGTTCGATTCCAACCTACAAAAAACGTTGACTGAATTGCACGCGGAAGCAGAAGAACGCAAACGCCAGCAAAGCGACGCCGCCTGACGCATACCAGGGCGCACAAACGTTGCCGGGATGCCTTCCTCCTTGCTTAATCTAAGGAGACGGCCCCTTCAATAAACGCCGATGTTATGGTTGAAAGACTCTCTAAGGCTCGATTGCTATCACCCGCTACACGCATTAGAGCGCCAAATTGAAGCGGGTTTTTAACAAGCTCTGCCAGCACGGAAAACGGCCTCCGGCGCCCATCCGAACCGATACCAACAAGGGCTGCATTGGGAAGCGACCGGGTGGAGGGATCGGCAATCGCCCGGACGACCAAGAGAGGTTTGCCCGTTGCCGCTGCGGCCCTCGCAACACCATGACTTTCCATGTCTACGGCAACCGCCCCGGAGTGGGATCGTAAAGCGGCCTTTTCTTCCACGGAAACTAGTGCTTTATCGCTACCAGCGACAATGCCTCTGACGGCCGTTCGATTGATACCCATGCGTTCGACGGTCAATTCGACCCAAGCCGAATCGGTCGGTGCCATCTTCCCATCCGGAAGCCAAACGCCATCAGCGAGAACAATATCACCAGGAGAAAGAGATGGTTCGAGGCCACCGGCGATGCCAAAACTTACCAAGCGCGTAACACCTGCCACCACGAATGACCGTGCCGTTCTTTCGGCTTCGTGGGAATTGCCGCCAACCGATGCGACTAAGGGGCGGGAGACCTCCGGCAGGGCCTTGGCCACAGCGGTAATCCGCGCCGCTTCAATTGCCATTCCCGTGATTATGCCAAGGCGGCTCACATGCCGTGCGACACCGAAGCCGCGTTAGCCGCCCGCAAATTCCGGTACCGCGCGAGAGCCCATAAGGGAAAATAGGCGCTATAGCCATGGTAACGAAGATAGAAGACGCGGGGAAACCCAACCGCGGTGAACCAGGGTTCTTCCCATTGCGCACCAACCCGCTTCGCGCTGATCAAAAATTCAATCCCGCGCCGTACGGCATCGCTATCGACTTCGCCCGCGGCCATAAGCGCAAGGGTCGCCCAAGCCGTTTGCGAAGGCGTACTTTCTTTGACGCAATCTCTTGTTTTAGACCAGTAGCTCGACCCGTCCTCACCCCACCCGCCGTCGGCGCTCTGACGCTGTTTCAGCCATTCCACCGCCTTTTGGATATGCGGTGCCGACATATCTTCACCCACCGCATTGAAGGCACAAAGAACTGACCAGGTACCGTAGATATAATTCGTGCCCCAGCGACCGAACCATGACCCATCCGGCTGCTGCGTTTCACGCAAATAGGATAATCCGCGCC
>JAJFJC010000098.1 GCA_021774385.1 Alphaproteobacteria bacterium | reverse complement strand
GAGGGTTATTTGCTTTCGATTGGTTTAGTGAAACATCAACATACCAGTTAATCGGTATCCCTGAATGCCCCTTAATGAAAGAATCTATAAAGAATGAGTTATCGCCTTTGTTTAGTAAAATTATACTGGATTGTGATTTTTTTAACAGACGAGGAAATGAAGAACTACTAACATTCAATGTGTGAGATCGACAATGCGCAGCGCCTATACGGCTTTAACCCCTGAGTGTCATAGCAATTTGGCACTGCGGTGTTGATGCCCTGCTACGGGATGAAGGGCGTGAAGCCCGCGTTGCGCGACGGTTCGCTCAACGCGCCGCCAAGTGCACCATGCCTCCGGCGTTATCATCGGCCCATGACAGCGCCGCAACTATAGGGGGGGCCATAGAAAACGGCGGCCACAATGGACCGCCGTTTCTGGTCTGAGGCCATTGTTCAAATTGCTGTCAGGCTACCGTCTTATGCCGCCGCGCCAAACCGAGACCCGCGAGGCCCATTGTGAATAGGAATAGCGATTCCGGTTCCGGCACGTCAGTGATGACCGAGACCGACCAGTTATCGACGCCACCTTCATTTGTGGAAGGCTCGCCAAATGTCCCGTTGCTGACAAAGAAACCGAGGGAGACGGCACTCCCCGCATCGGACAAATCGAGCACCCCGCCATCAAACGGAACGAAGTCAGCTGCCGTCAGGCCTGTCGCACCGAAGGTTTGGAAACCGACATCGTTGATTACTTGTCCGAGCCCGACGGAAAAGAAGTTGCCGCCTTGCTCCAACAACACGCCATAACCCATTGCACCAGCGGGATTCCCTGCGAAGGAAATGCCGTCAAAGGACATGGAGAGGGAACTGAAAGAGCCGTCTTCCCCTGGGTCGAAATTGCCGCTCTGAAACAAATGGCCAGACGCAATCTGCGAGCCTTGTAGCGTATTCAGTTCATTGATGACTTGCCGATAGGCGTCGGGATTGCCTCCAGCGAGAAGTTGTGTCGCGCTAAAACTAAAGGAATCATTCGGTGTCTGGTCGTTGGCTTCAACGCCGACCCAGTCGGCATTTTGGAATGTTGAATCAGAAAAGCTGATTACGGTGCTTTGGGCATTGGCAGAAATGCCAAGAATAATTGCCGCAATGGCACCGCCAAAAAATTTACATCGCATTGTTTAATCCACCTTGCCATTATTGATTGCACGTCAATTAAGTATGACAAGTCTAATGCAATTCCGGGGCCATATAAGTTATCGATATAAAACAGTTACTTAGCGAGATGTATGGCAAAAATTGTAGATGGGATTTGTAAAAAGTTCCGACACCCAGTTCAGCATGCCCTAGGCATTTTTGACCGTTATGGTTTAAATTAATAGCTCGCGTCCTATTCTAGGACGGGTCTGAAATGTAGAGAATTTCGACAATTATCCTCAATATCCGGTCGGTGATCGGTGAGGCGGATAAACGAAAAATCATCTTCGACAATGCGCACCGGCTCTACGGTTTTAACCCCTGAGCGTCATGGTTAGAGGGCGTCGGGCTGAAACCCATGCCCGGCTGAGGTCGTCGCCAGTGCTTTCGCACCCAACCGCGCCATCACCTTCGCCGATCCAAGATCCCAGGGGTTCGGCATTACTACCGGTTGGCCCGGGACATGCGGGACATGAAATCGTTCTGTCAACTCGTTGCGGCGCATGACGTATCCCCCTCTGGTCACCGGCTGTGTCGCACGGCCCGCAAGTGCCGATTTCACTTAAACCAACATGACAAAAGTATATCGCTGCCCTTCCTACATCTCCATTCCAATATGAAGTGTAAAAGAAGGAGAGCGTATGCGTTCTTACGGAATGCGATATCTTGACAATTTACTGCGGTTATTCGGATCGTATTCCTGTCCGATTTGGGGGAAGACCATCCATCGGTAATTGAACTGTTCGAAAACGCACTGCGCGCGGCTGGATTGCCTGACCGACGCCGCCGCAGCCGGCAAACTCGCGCTACCTCAATATGAGGCACGAGTCCGCCGGCCGCTTTGATTTATAAATTAAACGTAGAACAGTTGCTCCTGCGAAACGCCTTCATCGCCGAACGTAATCAGGCCGGCGCCGACGATGTCGCCCAACTGCCATTTGCACCATGCTTGGTCGCCATCGACCATGACATCCGTAATGACCATCTTATCCCCCAGCTTTCTGAGTTCCGCCAGATAGCCGGGCAGGTCACCCTTGCCATAGGTCTTGCCGTCTTTATCGAGAAGCTTGTAATCGTCCGTGACATTGGCAACCAATGTGTCCGTGTTCAGTTCGCTGAACCCCGCCGCATAACCGCCCAACTTGTCTGCTGCCGCCATTTCAATTTCCCCCTTTGCTCGCACAAATACATCATGTGCAAAACAAAGATAACCCAATACGGAAAATGACGCCATCGCGCGGGCTGCCATGAATTTGAGAGTTGCCAATAGCGTGCGGTTGCATGCTGTGCTTTAACCCTAAAGTGACGATAGTTTTATTCGTCTCATAAAATCGACATGTGCCCGGAACGAAATGCCAAGCAATAAAACCGTAGTCGTCGACGACAAGATGCAATCCGGTTATTGCTATCGCCTTGAAGTCCCGGTGGGGCAGGATTTCGCGGTTGGGTTCCAGCCTTATTTTTCCCCGGCCGAGATGTTGGAAATGGGGG
>JAJFJC010000097.1 GCA_021774385.1 Alphaproteobacteria bacterium | reverse complement strand
AGCAATGGCGCACGCAACTTTCCCAAGCGTTCCTAGTGAAACATACAAAGCGCTTAATATTGACAAATCAGCCTCACCTAAGGAATTGCATGAGGCATTGACAAAGCGCTATCTTGATCCGGCGCAAGGTGCCGGGAAAGGATCTCATGCTCAGTATTGGGAGCCGATTCCGATGAGCATGTACTTTGACCCCAAAAGTTTCTACAAATCACCGACTTCACCAGACGAAATTGCAGGACGTAATGATTGCGTCGAGTGTCATACGGATGAATCTCCTGTCTGGGTTGCTGCCTGGAAGAAGAGTACTCATGCTAATCTGAGCAAGATTCGTAAGCTCTCACCTAAAGATCCGAAATTCTACAAAAAAGCGAAGCTTGAAGCAGTAGAGAAGAACCTGCGTTCGATGGGCCGGCTTGGTGCAAAGGAGAAACTGAATGTAGTTGGTTGTATCGACTGTCACGTTGATATCAACACCAAGAAGAAAGCTGATCATAAAGCTGATATGCGGATGCCTACTGCCGAAGTATGTGGTACCTGTCATCTGCAGGAATTTGCCGAACGGGAATCCGAGCGGGACACTCTTAACTGGCCGGAAGGAATCGGATGGCCTAAAGGACGTCCTTCACATGCGCTGGACTACAAGGCTAACGTAGAAGTATCAGTTTATGCCGGGATGCCGCAGCGTGAAATTGCTGAAGGTTGTACCATGTGCCATGTCAACCAGAACACTTGTGACCATTGTCATACCCGACATGAGTTCTCGGCAGCTGAATCCCGCAAGCCTGAAGCCTGTGCTACCTGTCATAGTGGCGTTGATCACAACAACTGGGAAGCCTATTCCATGTCTAAGCATGGCAAGATAGTTTCGATGATGGGCGACGAATGGAATTGGGATGTACAGCTTAAAGATGCATACAGCAAAGGCGGACAGACTGCGCCTACCTGTGCAGGATGTCACATGGAATATGACGGTAAATACAGCCATAACATAGTACGTAAAATACGTTGGGCAAATTATCCGGTGGTTCCTGGCATTGCAGCAAATATTACCAGCGATTGGTCTGAGGGTCGTAAGGATTCATGGGTGACGACCTGTACCAATTGTCATAGTGAGCGTTTTGCCCGTTCTTATCTGGAGTTTATGGATAAGGGTACGCTTCACTTACTTGCAAAATATCAGGAAGTGAACAAAATCGTTAAGGGACTTTACGACGATAAATTGCTTACCGGACAGACAACCAATCGTCCAGACCCACCGCCACCAATGAAGGCAGGATATTCTCAGTTCTTCCAGTTGTACTGGTCGAAGAATAATAATCCGTCATCGCTTGAGCTTAAAGTACTGGAAATGGGCGAAAACGATTTACCGAAGGGGCATGTGGGATTAGCTCACGTAAATCCGGGTGGATGGACTTACACGGAAGGTTGGGGACCGTTGAACCGGGCATATGTCGAAATCATGGATGAAAATTCTAAGTTGCGCCATGAAATGGATCTGCAGGAGAGAATAGCCAAACTTGAGAAAAAACGTTCCGGTTTATTTGGCGGTCTGTTAGACGCGGATAGCACGGAAGAAAAGATCTCGCTGGGTGGTTTAGGCGGCGGTATGTTGTTAGCCGGCACCATTGCTCTTGCTGGTTGGCGTAGACGCGAAAAAAGAGAAAGTTGATCTCTACTTCATCCCGGAGCGCCACAACACCGGCGCGGCCAGGAGCTAAATTCCTCCCGTTACTAGGTATCTTCTTGGTAACGGGAGGTTTTCTTTTACTCGGTTGGCTTGCTTATGTGTCAATGAGTCCGGGGTCGGCACCATATCACTATAAGTTGATCGAAGAGGGCGGGGTCGATAAGTTTGATGAACTTGGACTGAAAGCCTGGCCGGACCTTGCCGTAAGTAAGTATGAAGTATATGTGCAGAAAGTAGACAAACCCGTTGCTGTAGCGCATATTGTAAAGCGTGGTGAGGGAGCACCTGTATTACTCGATTGGGAAAGCCGTACCAGTGAGTTACTTACTTCTGTCGATAGCAAATCATCTGAGTTAGTCACGCTGGTAACAGCGATTACCAAGCATGCGCCGGAAGATGCAATTATACTTTCCTGGTGGGATACCTCGCGTCAAATACAATTACTTACCGGACGGGATACGTTGTTTCCTTCTCATCATGGTGAGCCGGTAATTATTCCTTCACACTGGCGTGAGCGTAGTGACGCCATCAAAAATTATGAGCAGGAATTCTGGGGTGCTCCGGCCCCGGCCGAAGAGCGCCGGAAATTGCAGCGTTTTGCGGATGCATTGGTAGCAGATGTGGATAAGGGTGCCGGAATATTACGTGAACTGGCCGGTTCGCGGGAAGCTTATGTGGTAATTCATATTGCAGACCTCTACAAGCTGGGGCTGATGCGTCCGGATTTACTTGATCTGGCTTATAAAAGCTTTCCTATGAATAGCGGTAATATGCATGGGCTGGTTAATAGTGTGAAGAGATGGCAGGCAGAGAATAAATATAAGACTTATACGCTACAGTCTCTTTCTGACCGTGCGGTACGTGCTTATTTTTTACGTGATGGCCAGGATACCTTACTTGCACAGATGTTACCCTTTACAGAGACCAGGCCTATTGATCTGAAAGCGGTACAGCTGATTTACCAGCATGGAGGTTATTGGGTATATAAAATCCCATCTACAGAGCCGCCTGCTGGTTGATTTATAGCAGCTGCTTATTTTTCTCCTGATTTAAGTAGCTGGTTCAGTCGTTTGATTTCTTCCTCAGCATGAATTTGCTGAGTAACATCGAGTTGGACACCAAGGTAGTATAATAATTTTCCGCTAGAATCAAATAGTGGTGACATTTCTAGGTGGTTAAAAAATAATTCTCCATTTTTTCGGTAATTTCTGAATGTTATTTCAAGAGGTTGCTTATTTTTTATCGCTTCTTGCATTATCTGTCGTTCTTTCTGTTCCCGATCCTCACCTTGCATGAAACGACAATTCTTCCCCACTACCTCTTCCATTGTATAGCCTGTCATTTTCAAGAAGGCATTATTAACGTATACAAGTGGCATGTCCTCAAGGTCCGGATCAGCCAGCGTTATTCCGTTCACACTGGAATCCAGAATCTTAGTCAAAATTTGAGGGATTAATCCGGGATCTTTCTCATCAATAAAATTCATTTTTCTCTCCAAAGTTATTTTGAAGCTTATCTGTAGAGCTGCACAAATTAATAGCCATGACTGTTAAGCCTAAAGCTAATTGTTTTCTGATTCAACCAATTTTTTGATGTTCTTCACTGTTTTCTCTGTTCCTTCTTGAACTGCTATTCGAATAAGTTTTTCAAATGGTCTCATGAATAGTTCAAGGCTGAGCAATTCAAAAGTAAAAGAAATATGGCTTACAGACTTAGGCTTATCTGATTCAAGGACATAATCACATCGGTAAGGATTTGAGACTCCTTCAAAACATATACGTTTACCGGGTTGAAAAATGGTTACCTTAAAAGTTGATTCCGATCGCCTTCCCTGGTCAATACGGACTTGGCGACACATGGTTCCCTCTCTTACAGACCCCTCGGTTAGTGATTCAAGGTCGACCACTTCTGGCGACCATTTTGGGTAATTCTTGATAAAATTAGCTCCAACAAAACTAAAGACTTCTTTGCAGGGAGACTGAACTTTAATGTCAGATTTACCTACTACGGGAGTATCTTTATTCAAACCAAACATAAAAAAACCTCCTTTTTAAGACCCCATATTACATGATATAGCTATCTATTCCTGTTGCTAGTAATAGATCATATTGAGACTCTACTAGTTCTTTTAGTAGTATCGCAGGGGTGCCACCAACTACATTTTTTTCCATTGCCAACCATCCTACTGCATCATTTGGTCCAAGGCTAATAACATAGCCAAGATCCTGATGAAGATATGGTTCAAATAACTTCAAAACACTTGAATCCCGTAAAATGTTACATGCGGCAAGTCTACCTTTACGTACTGAAGACTGGGCTGACATTGTATTAGAACCACATGAATTGTAATTAGAACAGTCTCCCGCTGTAAAGATATTTCTTAAGGGTAGATCATCAATAATAACCTGCCCAAAAGTATTTGCTGATAGTAGGTTTTCTTGGCTATTGCCAAGGAAAAGTAATGTCATTTTGGAAGAAAGCTCAAACTCATCCTTTGTATCTTTTGATTCAAGCAATACCTTGTCTTTTTTCTGTTTTTGGTAATACGTATCAGGGTAGAAATCAATACCAAGATCGGACATTTTGGCTTCAGCATATTCAGAGAAACCTGCAGGAAATTGGTGAAGAACTCGATCAGTACTATTTATTAATCGAAGATTACATTCCATTTTTTGGCGTTGAATGAAATAAGCAATCTCAAAGAGAAATTGAATACCTGTTGCGCCTCCACCTACTACTGAGATGAATGGTTTTTCTTGATTAGTTGTTACTAGATTTCGGTTCAATAGCTCAGGGCCGGATATAGTTAGAAAATCATTCAAACCGAAAACATTATTTTCTTGATCAGCTTGTCTAGAAGTCGCTCCTGATGCTATTAAAACGTAATCAAATTCAAGCCTTTCTTCATGAATAGCAATAAATTTATCTTTTTCCCATTGCCGAATATTATCCTCTGTTATAAGTAGTTCAGCACAGATATGGCGACAACCAAAACGTTGCTCCAGGGAAGAGAAGGGCACCATAAAATCCTGTAACGGATATCTGAAAGTTTCATGAAGGTGTGTAATTTTGATGTGATGAGACCTGGGATCAATGACAGTTATATTTGCATCCGGCATATAACGTAAAAAAGTAGTCAGTGCTGCGATACCCGCATAGCCACCTCCCACAATCACAATGCTGAGATTTTTACGCTGTGGAATATAAAATGGTAAAAAAGCCACATCTTCTCCTAGATAATTTTAGCGACAATTTTAACATTTAGTAACGACAAATAGTTTTCTCATGCACTCCTATATTATCCCGGTAAATAATTTCCAATATGCTGAAAAATTATTATTAAATGTGAATATCAGAAGTGATTGTTATTTCTTATTCATTTAATCCTAATTTGGTAGGAAATAGGGCAGTTCTTTTTTTATGAATTTTCTCCGGATGCCAATTCACAAAGGCCCATTTCCAGAAGGATGAAACATTGTCTCTTAATAATTCGATTGGTGGTTCCTGACCAAGGAAATTTACTGCTTCTATTAATTGTTTTACAGGGCTTGATATGTCAAGGAGTGCTGTCTTGGTTTGCTTGCTGAGTTTTTCGCCTTGATTGTTTACAGCAACAGGTAAATGCATATACGTAGGTGTTGAGTAGCCTAGTAGTTTCTGTAGATAAATTTGACGAGGGGTAGAGTCTAGTAGGTCTGCACCACGTATTACATTAGTAATGCCCTGAGCGGCATCATCTGCCACAACAGCTAATTGATAGGCGTAGATTCCGTCAGACCGACGTAGTATAAAATCACCTGTTTCATTTTTCGGTCTTTGACTAATCAAGCCGTGCAAAGTGTCTTCAAATTCTATAATATTATTATCTGTTTTAATCCGAACTGCGCCAGGGGAGTTTTTATTTCGCACATTATTTCTAC
>JAJFJC010000096.1 GCA_021774385.1 Alphaproteobacteria bacterium | reverse complement strand
GCTGTTCAACGCTACGAAATGGCCGACCGCCTCTTTCAAAACGACGAAAATTTCCCGCACGGGCAAGGAGAGTTTTGTTGCCGCGGCGGACCTCATCCTCAGAGGCACGCGTAAATCGGTGATGCTGCCATTTACATTGGTCATCGGGCCGCACCCGGATGACGCATCGCAACTCCAAGCCCGCGCCAGAGGAAAACTCACCGTTAAGCGGCTGGATTACGGTATCGGCCAAGGGGTGTGGAAAGATATTTCGATCGTCGGTAACGACGTCACCATCTTTCTCGACCTCATCGCCAAACGAAAACCGAACTAAGCCGACACGAAGATCAATAAATTAGTACCTGCCACCCTCGTCACTTAACGGAACGCGGTGTCCATTTTTTCCATTCGCGGCCGTCTTCGGAGCGAATCACCGTCTTTGGTTTCTCTTTTCGCTGCGCGATGAAATACGCCGCCAAATCTTCAAAAGATATCTCCGTATCTTCGCCCAGGTTCAGCGCCAGCACGTAAACCCGGTGGCCGCACACCAGCTTGGATAGGTGTTCGGTCGAATGATGTCCGAAACGACCCCACAGACGCTGCAGAAAATCGACCACCTCCGGCGGCGGCGCGACGTCCTGCATCTCCGGCCGCCCGAGCTCGAAGGCGCGGTAAACATTGGGTTCCAAGGGCCCAAGCGTCTTGGCGATAAATGTCGCGGGCATCAGTTTGCGTCCGTGATACGTCGCGGCGTAGTGACCTTGCGCCAACCACATCATCCGCTGCAGTTTTTGCGCCTGCAGGTAACTATCTTCATACCGTGCCTGCTCCACGAACCAGAGCGCCACGTCAAAACATGATTCGGTTGCCGAAGATGGCATCGCTTTACCAATGCTCCCCTTGTTTGCCCTGGGAAACATAATACCTTAGAACGCCACAATTCGTTAGGAACTCGTGCGGCGAGGAAGCTTCGCCCCGCACATCACAGCAAATTTTGGAGCCGCGCCATGGAGATGTCAGGCGAGTACACAATTGCAGCACCGCGACAAGCCGTCTGGGATGCACTGAACGATCCCGAAGTGCTGAAGGCGTGCATTCCCGGATGCGACACTTTGGAAAAGACGTCGGATACGGAAATGACGGTGACCGTGACGGCCAAGGTCGGGCCGGTCAAAGCCAAATTCAACGGCGCCGTTACGCTGAGCGATATCGATCCGCCTAATGGGTATCGGATATCGGGTGAAGGCAAAGGCGGCGCCGCGGGCTTCGCAAAAGGCGGTGCCCAAGTCACGCTAAGCGACGCCGAGGGCGGCGGCACCTTGTTGGAATACACAGTCGACGCAACGGTCGGCGGGAAACTGGCGCAAATTGGCTCTCGGTTAATCGACGCAACGGCAAAAAAAATGTCCGGCGAGTTTTTTGGCGCGTTCGCGGAGAAGGTCGCCATCGAACCCGAAGAATTGCCGGTGGAAGAAACGACCGATACCGTTCCGGAACCAAAGGCGCAGACATCGCGAGATACCTATGGCCGCCGCTGGAAGGGCTACAGTCCGATGACATGGATTAGCGGCGGCGTTCTTGTTCTGATGCTGCTTTACGCCGGCTTTAAATATATCACCGGTCCATAGGATCGAGTTTCCTTGACCTAATCGCCTCGCGATATCAAACTCGCGTAACAGGACGACAAAATACCCGTCGAACCTGAAAGGATCATCAAACGGACCTCGATCAGGGAACAGACCTGATCGAGCCAGGGAGGATAACGAATGCCTGTCACCGTATCCATGACGGTGAACGGCAAGGCAGTCACGGGGGAAGTCGAACCCCGCACCTTGCTTGTTCAATTCATCCGGGAAAACCTTGCGCTAACCGGAACGCATGTCGGCTGCGACACCAGCCAATGCGGCGCCTGTGTGGTGCATATCGACGGTACGTCGGTAAAAAGCTGCACCGTGCTTGCGGTGCAGGCGGAGGGTACCGACGTCAATACGATCGAAAGCCTCGCGGATGGTGACGAGTTGCATCCAATGCAGGCCGCATTCCGCGAAAATCACGGCCTTCAGTGCGGTTTCTGCACACCGGGCATGGTGATGAGCGCGGTCGATCTGGTGAAGGAAAACCCGGACCCGAGTGAGCAGGAAATTCGCGAGTGGCTGGAAGGCAACATCTGCCGCTGCACCGGTTACCATAACATCGTGAAATCGATAAAAGCCGGCGCTGAAGCAATGCGCGGCTGAATCCTGAACAGGGAGAAGATGCGATGACCAGCGAGGGAATTGGCGCCTCGGTGCGCCGCAAGGAAGATTTCCGTTTTCTCACGGGCAATGGGAACTATCTCGACGATATCAACCGGCAGGGCCAGGCTTATGCCAGCTTCGTGCGGTCTCCGCACGCCCATGCGAAGATCAACGACATCGATATTTCGAATGCCGCGAGCGCGCCTGGTGTCATTGCCGTCTTTACGGGCAAGGACCTGGCGGATGACGGCATTGGCCCGCTGATCTGCGGTTGGGCGATCACAAGCAAGAACGGCGATGGGCACAACGCACCGGCTCACCCAGCCCTTGCCGTCGACACCGTCCGATATGTCGGTGATGCCGTCGCGGTTGTTATTGCGGATACCCTGGAACAAGCCAAGGACGGCGCGGAACAGGTATCGGTAGATTATGAAGAACGCCCGGCGGTCGCGGTCGGCGTCGACGCACTCGCAGCCAACAGCCCGCTGGTGCACGACGATGCACCCGGCAATCTTTGCTATGACTGGGAAATCGGCGATAAGGCGGAAACGGATGCAGCCTTTGCCAATGCCGCGCACATCACTTCGCTGGACATCGTCAATAACCGCCTGATTCCCAATGCCGTCGAACCACGTGCGGCAATCGGCGAATATAATGTCGGCGGCGGCGACCTGACACTCTACACCACGAGCCAGAACCCGCATGTCGCGCGCCTCGTGCTGTCGGCCTTCAATGGGGTCGCTCCGGAGCACAAGCTGCGGGTCATCGCGCCCGATGTCGGCCGCGGTTTCGGGTCGAAAATCTTCATCTATGCCGAAGAAACCGTGTGCCTTTGGGCCGCGCGCAAAATTCGCCAACCGGTAAAATGGACCGCGGCGCGTTCTGAATCATTCCAAAGCGACGCGCATGGCCGCGATCACGTCTCCAAGGCCGAACTGGCATTGGA
>JAJFJC010000095.1 GCA_021774385.1 Alphaproteobacteria bacterium | reverse complement strand
GCCGATCACTTTATCGCCATACGAAACCGTCGTCCGAGGCCCCAGGAAAAGCGCCCCATAGTTGCTCATGTTCTCAAGAAAATAGTCCGGATCCTCTGTCAGGATCGTCACATGTTCGTAGGCGAGACGATCCGCTTCGGCGACCATCTCCTCCCGTGAATCGCACACGATAATCGCGCCGTAGGTCTCCCACGACTCGCGTGCTATTTCAGCGGTCGGCAAAATCTCCAACAAACGATCGACTTCCGCCATGGTTTCGCGCGCAAGGGATTCCGAATTGGTGATCAGAGCAACCGGCGACGTCGGACCATGCTCAGCCTGTCCCAGCAAATCCGTCGCGCAAATCTCCCCATCAGCCGTATCATCGGCAACGACCAGCGTTTCGGTCGGACCCGCGAATAAATCAATCCCGACGCGGCCATAAAGCTGCCGTTTGGCCTCGGCGACGAACATGTTTCCAGGACCAACAAGCATATCGACCGGATCGATCGATTCGGTTCCCAACGCCATTGCAGCGACGGCTTGCACACCGCCCAGAACGAGTATCTCGTCCGCGCCACCCATATGCATCGCGGCGACGATCGCGGGATGAGGACCACCGTCATGCGGCGGCGCCGATGCCAAAATCCGCTTCACGCCCGCGACTTTCGCCGTCACAACGCTCATATGGGCGGATGCGACCATCGGATATTTACCACCGGGAACATAACAACCGATGCTATTCACGGGGATGTTCCGGTGCCCAAGTATCACCCCGGGCATGGTTTCCACTTCAAGGTCCTGGAGGCACGCTTTTTGTTTTTCCGCGAAATTGCGAACCTGTGCCTGCGCGAATTTGATATCATCAAGATCACGCTTGGCAACCTTGCTTAGGGCGGCTTCAATATCGCGATCGGACAGCCTAAACGCCTCTGGCGACCAAGTGTCGAACCGTGCCGAAAACTCCCGCACCGCAGCGTCGCCGCGCGCATCGACCTCCGTTAAAATTCCCTCGACGATTTGACGTGTTTTCGCGTCATCTTCGGCGACTTCCTCGGCATTTTTTCCCTGCTTCAAATATCGCGACATAGCCTTCGCCCCCCGCGGTTAAGTTTTCCCAAGTTCGTATTTCCGCTGCTAAGGCAGCATACGGTTGCCCCCGCGAATTGGAATCTAACATACGACACCATTAATTACCGGTGCGTCACACGACCGCCAATGGTCGTATGCCCGTCACTCCAGTTTCCGAACGAGAAATAATTATGTGTGGATTTTCCCGCTATTCAGCGATAGCGAGTTAGAAACGATCAATCGCTTGTGGGTGTATCGTCAAGCGGCGCCATCTCCGGGCCGCTATCGCCATCTTCCTTTTTTTGTGCGGCCTTTTCTCTCTTTGCTTCCAACCGCGCCGCTTTCTTGGCAGCCTTGGCACGATCCCGTTCCATGCGCTCGAACTTGTAGTTTGGCTTACGCGGCATATCCGTCCTTTCCAATTATCGGCATCCGCTCGGGATGCCAGAGCACCCCGAGCGGTCGCCGTAGGGACGAGTAAATCAGTACTCGCACCTCATTCAATTAGTCCATCGCGACTAAGTTTTCAGCCGACGATTTGCCATTGCGGCCGGGAACAAGTTCATATTCCACTTTTTGTCCTTCCCGCAGGGTCGAAAGACCGGCTTGCTCGACAGCGGAAATATGAACGAAAGCGTCGTTCCCGCCATCAGTGGGCTCTATAAAACCAAAACCCTTTTGCGGATTGAACCATTTGACGGTGCCTGTTGCCATAGTAACTACTCCTTGATTGAAATTATCTTGAGATTGGTATGTGCAATTCTTATTTTTTTAGTCTCAATAGACATACACTTAAGATTGCAGTCTATATAGTAATTCGCGCGAGGTCACGCCGCCTGTCGCGTCTGACGTCCTTTATTACGCCGTCGCTTGGCGGATGGCCGGGTCGAATATCTCTTCTTATTCTTACTCTCCGTCGCCTTCGTCTTGGTATTGTGCGCCGCATCGGTTTCATGGGCATGCGCAACGGGCGTCAGAGTTTTCTTGATCAATTTTTCAATCGCACGAAGATATTCACGCTCCGCCCCATCGCATAATGAAATCGCGACACCGCTCGCACCGGCACGCGCGGTGCGGCCAATTCGGTGCACGTAGCTTTCGGGTTCGTTTGGCATCTCGTAATTGATGACATGACTAACATCATCGATATCAATACCGCGTGCCGCGATATCCGTTGCTACGAGTATCGGCACGGAACCATTGCGGAATGCAGCCAACGCGCGTTGCCGGGCATTTTGCGATTTGTTGCCGTGTATCGCCTCTGCCTTAATGCCCAATTTCTCAATTTGATCCGCGACGCGGTTTGCGCGGTGCTTCGTACGCGTAAAAATAATAACGCGCGCCAAATCGGGATCCTTCAACAGATCCCCAAGCAGCGCCCGTTTACGAGATGTCTCGACAAAATAGACGCGCTGCTCGATCAACTCGACCGGCGTCGCGGAGGGCGCAACTTCGACCCGCTTCGGGCGGTCAAGAATTTCGTCGGCGAGCCGTGCGATTTCACGCGGCATTGTTGCCGAAAAAAGAAGCGATTGGCGCCGCTCTGGCAATGCGGCAACGATTTTTCGAACATCATGGATAAAACCCATATCCAGCATCCGATCCGCTTCGTCGAGTACCAGCGTCGCGGTCTTATCGAGTGCGATATGGCCTTGTCCCATCAAATCAAGTAGCCGGCCAGGCGTGGCAATCAACACATCGACGCCACGCCGCAGCGCCTTCACCTGAGGAACTTGACCAACACCGCCATAAACCGTGGCGTATCGGAGTTCCAGGTACCGGCCATAGGCCTTGAAGCCCTCGCCAATCTGAATTGCCAGTTCCCGCGTTGGCGCTAGAATTAGGGCTTGGGGTTGGCGGGGGCCGGCTCGTTTGCCGGACACGGAAAGCCGGTTCAAGATTGGTAGCGCGAACGCCGCCGTTTTACCTGTGCCTGTTTGAGCAACGCCAAGCAAATCACCACCCTCGAGAAGTAAAGGTATTGCTTGCGCCTGTATCGGAGTGGGCGTGTTGTAATTTTCGGTCCGCAACGCACGCAGTATCGGCGCGGCGAGGCCGAGTTCGGAAAATGTAATATCGGTCAAACTAAATTTGTTCCTTTTACGCCAGGCGGTCGTTCCCAATAGGACAACGCCGTGATTTGGCTTGTTCGCCAACTTCCACGCGCAAATGGAACAGACGGGATATTTGTGAGATTCGCTTCGAGATTAGGCGTTTTCGGCCATGCCAAAAACGCTTCGCGCAGTCGCGAGCAATCTTATATACGTTCAAATGGCGCCTAACGACATGAGTGTCAAGGATAAAACATGGCGCAACACTTGGACGGTACCGCGATTTTTGACTACGATGTCATCCTTTCACGTAAAATCACGATGCACGATTAGGAAAAGGGAGCCCGCAAATGTCGCTGGAAATTCAACCTTTGGACCAAGCGTTAGGTGCGGAAGTTTCTGGCATCGATCTCACGCAACCGCTCGGTATTGAAGATGGTCAGGCAATTAATGATGCCTTTCTTGAACATCACCTGCTTTGTTTCCGCAGCGCCACCCTAGCACCAGAAGAGTTCGCGGCAGTTGCCCGTCATTTCGGTGAACCACAGTTGCAATTGATCCGGAATAAACGGCACGGCGAAGTGCCCGAGGTTTCAGTACTGGATTCGACCTATAAATCGGCAGCGGATAAACCCGCGGACTTTAAGTTAAACCGCAAAGCGGGTTGGCATACGGACGACTCGTATTTCGAAGTGCCGGCCAAGGTAACGTTGCTTCAGTCGATCGAAATTCCCGATAGCGGCGGCCATACACAATTTTGCAACACGCGCAAAGCGTACGAGGAGCTAACCGGCGAAGAGAAAAAGCGCATCGACAGTCTGAAAGCAGTGCATGCCTACGACACGATGAGAACCCCGGCGCGAGCCGCGAAACGAACCCAAGAAGAAATTGATGAAACGCCGGAAGTAGTTCATCCACTCGTACGAACGAATGAAGATAGCGGCGCCAAGGCGATCTATTTCAATCCGAACCGGACTGACAGAATCGTCGGCATGGGGCGTGAGGAGAGCGACTCCTTGCTCGATTGGATTCACGAAACGATCACGCAGGATAAATACCGTTACGATCACGAATGGCGCACCGGCGACCTCTTGATTTGGGACAACCGGTGTTTAGTCCATTCCGTCAATGTGGACTTTCCCGTTGGCCAAACCCGTATGCATCAGCGCATTTTGCTCACAGGTGCGCGTCCACAATAGGCGAAAATTTATGAAACAATTCGATTTAACGGGCCGCATCGCGATCGTGACGGGTGGCAACGGTGGTATTGGACTCGGCATGGCGCAAGGCATGGCCGACGCCGGCGCGGCGATCGTCGTTGCCGGGCGAAACGCTGATAAAGCTGACACCGCCGTGAAGCAATTGAAGGAAAGCGGGGCGGAAGCGACTTTCATCCCCGTCGATGTCGCCGACGATCAATCCTGCGCCGACTTGATCACCGCCAGCGTGACCCATTTTGGCCGGCTCGATATCCTCATCAACAATGCCGGCATGAACAACCGCAAACAGCCCGATGAATACGATATGGCGGAATGGCGTCAGGTGATGGACGTCAATCTCAATAGTGCGTTTGCCTGCTGTCAGGCTGCCTATCCGGAGATGAAAAAGGCCGGCGGCGGTAAGATCATTAATATTGGCTCAATGTATTCGATCTTTGGCGGCCCCTATACCGTCCCCTACGCGGCGAGCAAAGGTGGCATCGTGCAGATGACAAAAGGGCTCGCTACCGCATGGGCCAAAGACAACATTCAAGTCAACGCCGTCTTACCGGGCTGGATCGATACGGAGTTGACTCAAACCGCACGCAAAGTTGTCGACGGGCTGCACGAGAACGTATTGCGGCGCACCCCGGCCGGGCGCTGGGGAGAAGCGGAAGACATGGCGGGCATCGCCATGTTTCTGGCGTCCGCCGCATCAAACTATGTCACGGGAACGGCTATTCCCGTCGACGGCGGATATTCGACCCTGGGTTAATCCGAACCAAGGAATGCCATGACACCAGAAGATATCCTTTCCCACCCCGCATCCGTCCTCACGAAAGAGCAGCGGGCGTTTTACTTCGCCAATGGCTTCGTCGCCGTCGACGGTCTGATCCCGCCAGACTGGGTACGGCGATTGACCGCACGCTCCAATGAACTCTTGGAGCAGAGCCGGTCGGTCAACCATTCCAATGAAGCGTTCGACCTTGGTCCCACTCACAGCGCTGAACACCCGCGCGTTCGTCGCCTGCGGGCAACCGTCGACCGGCATCCGGAGTTTTGGGAATTCGCCTGCAATTCCATATTCACAGATGTTGCCGCGGATTTGGTGGGACCGGACGTGAAATTTCACAGCGCAAAACTCAATTACAAATGGCCCGGTACAGGGGAAGTCGTACACTGGCACCAGGACATCCCAGCCTGGCCGCACACGAATTATAGTCCCGTGACATTGGGTGTTTATCTAAGCCCTGTGACACCGGAACAGGGTCCGTTGGCCTGCATACCTGGCAGCCATGAAGGCGCGCTGTTCCGGCACATGGACGAAGAAGGCAACTGGACGGGAACAATTTCCGAAAATGATCTGGCAACCGTCGATTTGACTAGCGCCGCCGAGCTGACAGGTAGTCCGGGAACGCTCGTCGCGATTAATTGCCGTGCGATTCATGGTTCACGGGCCAATCGGTCAACGGAAGTCCGCCCCTTACTGCTCTGCGTGTACAGTTCCGCCGATGCGTTCGCCTGGATGCCGCCACCGACACCAACGACGAAAACGGGGGCAATCGTGCGCGGCAAACCGGCGCGTATGGCGCATCTTGATCCGAGGCCTTGTCTGGTACCGCCAAATTGGGAGAAGCAGGGATACGGCTCCATTTTCTCCGCGCAGCAGGGCAAGTGAGGCTCGCGGCAACGCAGTGAAGGGACATCGAGAACGAATTGTCACCGCGATCAAACAGCGATTTTTCTATGGCTGGACGATGGCTGGCGTCGCCGGTGCCGGTGTTTTCGCGAGTGGCCCAGGTCAATCGCATACTTTCAGCGTCTTCATCACGGAAATTAGCCAAGAACTAGAAGTTTCAAGTACTTCGATTGCGATGGCTTACGGCCTGGCGACCCTTGCCGCGGCACTGATGCTACCCAAAATGGGCCATTTGATCGACCGTTTCGGACCGCGGCGCATGCTAACGGTGATCGTCCTTCTGCTTGGCTGCGCCTGTATGCTGTTCGGCGCGGCGGCAAATTTCCTTTGGCTGGCTATCGGTTTTGCATTTCTTCGATTCTTTGGACAGGGTTCTATGGTGCTCGGTTGCGCAAACCTTATGGCGCACTGGTTTATCCGTAAACGCGGCTTTGCCGTGAGCCTTATGTCCCTCGGCTTCGGCATTTCGATGGCGGTGCATCCTCCGTTATCTCAATTCCTTATCGAAACCGTAGGCTGGCGCGAAGCTTGGTTCTGGCTTGGCGCATCGACATGGTTGCTCATGCTACCACCGGTAATGTTGCTCATCGTGAACCGGCCAGATGAGATCGGGGTCGCTCCGGACGGCATCGCTCAAGAACAGCAGGACGGCGTACTAGACGGCGGCAGTAACGACGAAATTCCTGGATTGACCCGACAAGAAGCGCTTCGGGAACCGAGCTTCTACATTCTGGCGGCCGGTTGCTTCTCGATTTCGATGCTGGTGACGACATTGCACTTTTATCAAGTGGCGATCCTGACCAGCCAAGGTCTGGACAGCGAGATCGCGGCCCAAATCTTCACCGTCTCCGCTATCGCGATGATTGCGGCGATGCCGGTCGTCGGTTTTCTGTTCGACCGATTCCGCACGCGCTACGTATTCGCTCTGGGATTGGTCATAACCACGCTATGCCTCTTCGGCGTGACAACCGTTCACGACTTGGCATCGGCGATAATTTATGCCCTGCTCTTCGGGCTGAATAACGCCTTTAGCATGACAATCTTTGGTTATATCTGGCCGCGTTTTTTCGGACGACGGCATATTGGAAGCATTCAGGGGACAGGGCAACTAATCGGTGTCGTAGGCGCGTCCTTGGGCCCTCTTCCCGTGGGATT
>JAJFJC010000094.1 GCA_021774385.1 Alphaproteobacteria bacterium | reverse complement strand
CATAGTGCCGCGCGTCTTCTCGGCAATTTCCGGCGTCGTAACCGTGCCGCAATTGGCGAAGCCCGCCGTCAATCCCTTACCGAATGTGACGATGTCGGGGACGACGCCGAAATGTTCGAAGGCCCAGAACTTGCCTGTCCGTGCCGGTGCGAGCTGACATTCGTCGAAAATCAGAAGAGCGCCCCATTGGTCCGCGATTTTGCGAATGCCATGCAGCCATTTCTCCGAAGGCACGATCATACCACCCGGCACAGCAATCGGCTCCAGCATCAACGCCGCAACTTCCTGCGACGTTGTGTATTCGATTAGCTCCTCGGTCATCTTGAGGCTAATTTCATCCCACTGATCGGGATCGTCGACCGGTGCGCGGTAATAAAATGCCGGCACGATGCAGTTCGACCGCGCCGGCAGGGTCAGCGGCCCGAGACCACGCCGGCGCGCACCGCCGACGGACGTCATCGATTCCGCCGCCAGAGACCCACCATGTAGTCCCCGCACCATCGAGCAAATGTCAAAGCGGTCCGTCGCGCCGAGCGCCATGCGCATTGCGATCTCGTTGGCCTCCGATCCGGTGACGGCGAAATTCGTCATTTTCAAATCGCCCGGCAAGGTCGCCGCGAGCAGTTCCGCGAACTCGATCGCCCAGGGATTTGTGTACCAGGAAGATTGGTGGGTGAAGCGCTCGGCCATGCTCTTGATCGTATCGACCAATTCGGGGTGCGCATGGCCCAAGGTCAGCGACATCATGCCCGAACTCATATCGTAATAGGCATTGCCGTCGACATCGAAAAGCCGAGTCCCCTCGCCCCGCTCGAAAACAATGCGCGGTTCGAAACGCCAGCCCAACACATAGTCCTGGTCGCGGGCGGCGAGGTCCTTGTGGCGATTTGAAAAGGAAAGATCGTTTGGCATGGCGCGGTTCCTCTCAAATATTCAAAAACACCGACAAACGTCACTCTAACAACGACATCACTATAGATGCTACTCTCGGAAATGTGTTTTTGTTGAAATTGTTGTCGGCTGACTAAACCACTAAATTGAAACTGGCAGTAGGGTGACTTGGGGAATGGCACGGTAATCTGATGATTACGCGACCTGCAAACGGCGATATCTCTAACGCGAACCTCGTAGCTCTGCTTTCGGCGGGGCTCGACCTGCTGGAGGAAGGTTTCGCCATCTTCGACCGCAACTTGGTATTGCTGTCGCGAAACGCGCTCTTTTGCAAATTACGAGGATATCCAGCGTCGGTTTGTCAGCCGGGTGCAACGATGGATTCGCTGCTTCGGTACAATGCCGAACGCGGTGATTATTTACCTGAAGAACTCGAAGAGTCCATTTCCAGACGCAAAAAGGAAATTGCCGAGTTCGCGGAGCGAGAAGTCGAGTACCAAGTTCCTAACGGCTCAATGCTTCATATCCGCTATCAACCCATCGGCAATGAAGGTCTATTACTAACCTATCGCGACATCACCGATATTCGCCAGGCGGAAGCGGCGCTGAAAAAAAGCGAGCAGCGGCACGCCCTCGTTACGGAAGCGGCAACCGAAGGCATCTATGATTGGGATACCCTCGACAACACTTTGTACGTTTCGCCAAGACTTAACCGTATATTCGATTTTAAGGACAACGAACTGCGATCCGAGAGATGGAACGCACGCGTTCATCCGGAGGATTACGAGCGATATCGGAGCACATTACGGCGTTACTTCAAGAACGAAACCGACCGCTTCGAAGTCGAATATCGTATCCGTGATCAGCACGACCGGTACCGTTGGGTCCGCGACCACGCCATTGCAGAGCGAGACGATACCAAACGCGCCATTCGGCTGGTCGGTGCGGTTGAGGACATAAGCCAAGAAAAACAAGCGCAGGAAGATTTGCAAAAAAGCGAAGAGCGCCATGCGCTGGCAATGGACGCCATCGGCGAAGGGCTCTACGACTGGGATATCGCGGCGGACAGTGTCTATTTTTCGTCAGGTGTCTACCGCCTCACCAACACGACGCCAGATGAAATGCAAACAACCGCCGACTGGTTGACGCGCATTCATCCCGATGACCTACCAGCCTATAACAAGGCGTTAAAGGCGCATTTCAGACGTGAGTCGGACCGGTTCGAAGCCGAGTATAGATTTCAAGACAAAAATGGCACCTGGCGATGGGCAAGCCAGCATGGCCTCGCCACCTGGGATGAGAACGGCCAAGCTATCCGCCTCGTCGGATCAACCGGCGACATCACCGACCGAAAGGAATTGGAGGAGGCCCTCCGCGCCAGCGAGGAACGCTATGAAGCGGCAATGGACGCCATCGGTGAGGGCGTTTTCGATTGGAACTTGAATACGGGCGAAAGTTACTTTTCACCGCGCATGCATACCGCGATGGGCTTGCCACAAGGATCGCTGAAAAAGCCGGAAGACTGGGATCAACGCATTCATCCCGAAGATGCCGGCCTGTTCCGGGAAGCATTGGTTGCGCATTTCAAAGGAGAAACCGAGCGTTTCTTCTGCGAATACCGGTATAGAACAGGCAACGATAGCTGGTACTGGGCCCGGCAACAGGGCGCGGCGATTCGCGACGAAAGTGGACGTGCCTACCGGTTCATCGGTTCCGCGACCGATATCACCGAAGAACGAGAAATTTCCACCCAACTCGAGGATGCACAAACCCGTTTGACCGATGCGATTGAATCTATATCCGAGGGCTTCGTGTTGTTCGATGCCGATGACAATGTCGTGCTGTGCAACGATGTTTTCCGCGATTTCTTCAAGGGGCTGGAGGATATAGTCCGGCCTGGCATTCATTTCGAGGAATTCATCCGCGCCGGTGTTTCACGGGATTTATTTCCGGGGGCCCGGAACGCGCCCGAAGAATGGATTAACACCCTGTTGGCCAATCGAATCAATGCCGGTGGCATTCGCGAACAGCATATGAGCGGCGATCTTTGGCTGCAGGTAAGCGATCACCGTACAGGCGGTGGCGGTCTAGTTTCCGTCTACACCGATATTTCTGAACAGAAACGTCGCCAAATCGAGCTCACTACCCTGGTGGACGAGTTGGCGGCAACCCGGGATGAGGCCAGTCAAGCCCGCGCGCAATTGACCGATGCCATTGAGGCGATCGACGAAGGCTTCGTACTCTACAATGCCGAGGACCGGCTCGTGACTTGCAATAGCCGGTTTCGGGATTTCTATAGCGCGCTGGATGATATCTTTGTGCCCGGCCTCGAATTCGCGGAATTTTTAAGTACCGGCATAGAGCGGCGCGCCTTCCCCGAGGATTATTGCTCCGAAGAGTGGTTGGCGAATAGGCTGAAGCACCGGGGTACCGAACACGACGTTATGGAAGCGCGCCTCAATGACGGCCGTTGGGTGCGAATTAGTGAGCAGCGGACGCAGGATGGCGGGTTGGTCACCCTCTATACCGATATTTCGGCGATGAAACACCGGGAAGATGAATTGGCCACCGCGCACGAAGGCGCCTTGCAAGCGCAAACACAGTTGCAGGAAGCGATAGAAGCAATCTCCGAGGGCTTCATCGTCTTCGACAAGCACAGGCATCTTGTCCTCTGCAACAGTACCTATCGCAATTATTATGCAGAGGCGGTCGGCCAAGACGTAGCCGATCTGGTCGTGCCGGGCGCCTACCAGTTGGACTTCTTGGCGGCGGCATTCGAAGCGGGCATGTTTCCCGATTTCGAAGGCACAAAAGAGGACTACATTGCGCAGCGCAAACAGCGCCAAACCGAATTGCGTCGTGCCGTGGAACTCCGCTTCAGCAGCGGCAAATGGGTGCAAATCAACGAACGGCCGACACATGACGGCGGTTTCGCCGCCGTTTACACCGACATCACCGCGATGAAGGAACGCGCGGCCGAACTCGCCAAAGCGCACGATGCGGCAATGGAAGCGACACGGACGAAAAGCCAGTTCCTCGCCAATATGAGCCATGAGTTGCGCACACCGCTCAACGCGATCATCGGTCTGGCGGAAATGCTGCATGAAGATGCCGAGGATATGGGCGAGGAAGATTTCATCGAGCCCTTGGGGCGGATAAACCGGGCGGGCAAACATCTCCTGGAACTCATCAATCAAGTACTCGATCTGTCGAAAATCGAAGCCGGCAAGATCGACATGCATCTCGAGCGGTTTAGTGCCGATCAAATGCTGAATGACGCCGCGGCGACGGCGGACACATTGGCGCAAAAGAACGGCAACCGTTTAGAGCGGAATTTCAGCGACCTGGGAGAAATGCACGCCGACGCGACCCGCGTCCGCCAGATCGTTTTCAACCTGCTGAGCAATGCCTGCAAGTTCACCGAAAATGGAACCGTCACCCTCAGCGCGGAACGAACGGCACGCGAGGATGGCGACTGGCTGATTTTCACCGTTGCCGACAGCGGCATCGGTATGACGGAAGCGCAATTGGAACGGCTTTTTCAGGAGTTCATGCAAGCGGACAGCTCCACGACGCGCAAATATGGCGGCACCGGCCTTGGTCTTGCGATCAGCCAACGTTTGGCACGCGCCATGGGCGGTGAAATAGGTGTAGAGAGCACTCCGGATGTCGGCACGACATTCACGGTCAGCCTGCCGGCGGATATCGATAAATCACAGGCATCGATGGAACCAGAGGCGCCTGATACCGGTTCATCAATCAACGATATTAAAAGCGCATTACCGAGTGGCGCGCGAACCGTCCTCGTCGTTGATGACGATGCAACCATCCGCGACATCATGCGCCGCTTCCTAGCCCGCGAAGGCCTGGACGTCCTGAGTGCGGCAAGCGGTGAGGAAGCGCTTCGTCTGGCCCGCGAACACAAGCCCGCCGCGATCACGCTCGATGTCTTAATGCCGGGCATGGATGGTTGGGACGTTTTACGCGAACTGCAAGGCGATCCAGAGCTGGCGAGCATCCCCGTTGTCATGTTGAGCATGCTGGACGAGCGAACCAAGGGATATTCGCTGGGCGCATCGGACTATATGACAAAACCCATCGATCGCGATCGCTTGCGTCATCTGCTGCGGCACTATGTCGGGAACGCCAAGGATCCTCGCATCCTTGTTGTCGAAGATGACGAGCCGACTCGCGATGTCATGGCCCGCATGCTCCGCGCCGAGGGCTGCACGGTCATCGAAGCAGAACACGGCAAGCAGGCATTACAGCGAATGGAAGAAGCCGCGCCATCACTCATTCTTCTCGATTTGATGATGCCGGAAATGGACGGCTTCGAATTCATTGAAGCACTGCGCGAACGAGGTGACCTGAAGCACGGCCCGGTCATCGTGGTCACGGCGGCCGACCTGACGGAAGATGATCACAAACGCCTCAATGGGGGCGTGGAACGTATCCTGCAAAAATCCGCCTATAGCCGAGATGCACTGTTAGACGAATTACGTGGCGTCATCGACACCTATATTCCCGAAGTGGCAGAAACCGTCGAGGACGGGAAAAATGACTAAAATTCTGTATGTCGAGGATAACGAAGACAACGTCTATATGTTGACGCGGCGCCTTAGCCGCAAAGGCTTCGAACTCGTTGTCGCCGGTGATGGAGCGCAAGGCGTCGCGATGGCGCAAACGGAATCACCGACCTTGATCTTGATGGATTTGAGCCTACCGGTGATGGACGGTTGGGAAGCGACACGCACGCTGAAGGCGGCGCCGGAAACGCGGGGCATTCCGGTAATCGCCTTGTCGGCGCACGCAATGTCGGGCGACCGCGAACGCGCGCTTGAAGCCGGATGTGACGACTACGACACGAAACCTGTCGACCTTCCCCGCCTGTTAGGCAAAATCGAAGCACTCCTCCCCGACGCGGCGAAGCCATGAGCGAAGAGGGCCCAAAACTCCTCGTCGTCGATGATATCGAGGACAATCGCTACACCCTCATACGCCGGTTAAAACGGCAAGGGTACGACAATGTCGTTGAGGCGGAAAATGGCCGCCAAGCGCTTGAGCGACTGCGCGAGGGAGCCTTCGACCTCGTGCTCTTGGATATCATGATGCCAGAAATGGACGGCTACGAAACACTGGAAACGGTCAAATCCGACCCCGCCTTGCGCGATATCCCAGTTATAATGATCTCCGCCATCGACGAGATGGAAAGTGTCGTGAAATGCATAGAGCTGGGCGCTGAGGATTATCTTCCCAAACCCTTTAACCGCACATTGTTGCGCGCACGCGTTGGCGCATCCCTTGAAAAGAAAAAGCTACACGACCAGGAAACCTTCTATTTGCAACAAATCGAAACGGAGAAACGGCGCGCCGACGATTTGTTGAATGCCGTCTTTCCCCCTGGGGCGGTGCGAGAACTGAAAGAGACAAACGAAGTAAAGCCGCGTCGCTATGAAAATGTCGCCGTGTTGTTCTGCGATGTCGTCGCGTTCACGAGCTATTGCGATAAGAACGCACCGGAACAGGTCGTCGCGGAGTTGCAAGATCTTACCCACGCCTTCGAGGAAATCACCGAAAAAGAAGGGCTAGAGAAGATTAAGACGATTGGCGATGCCTTCCTCGCGACAGGCGGCCTGCTGCAGCACCTAGACGAACCAATTCTTGGGGCTGTCCGTTGCGGCCACCAAATGGTTGCCGCCGCGCAAACGCTGGAACCTTTCTGGGAGGTTCGTGTGGGGATACACTTCGGTCCCGTCGTCGCCGGCATTTTAGGCCGCCGGCAATTTCTCTTCGACCTGTGGGGGGATACGGTCAACACGGCGGCGCGGATCGCCGAATATGCGCCCGCCAGTTCGGTCGTTCTGAGTAATGACGGTTGGTATCAAATTCGCAACCATTTCAACGGCAAAAGCCACGGCCACGTAACGCTAAAAGGTAAGGGCAAAGTCGAGCTCATCGAAGCGCTCGAAACCAAGGCGGATTAATGCCCGGGCTTCCTCCCGCTTTATTCCGAAAGGACGCGTGAGAGCTCGTCTTGCTCATAGCGTGGCAAGGCGGGACCATCCCCGAAAGACACGCCATCTCCCGGTTCAGCATGCGCAATTACAGCAACCGCATAGCCTTCCGAGGTAAAAGCACTCAGTGCATCATCGACACTCGATGAAGGAAATGCCGCAAGCAGCGTTCCCGAAGCCAGCATACCCCACGGGTCGGCGCCAACCGCCTCGCACAGCGCGATACCCGGCGCGAACCAAAGGGCAGCCTCGCGATCCACACGCAACGCCAGCCCCGATGCTTCGGCCATCTCGTGCAAACCGGCGGACAAGCCGCCTTCCGTTGGATCATGCATGGCGGTGGCACCCAATTCAGTGGCACGCAGCGCCGGCGCGACAACCGAGATACCCGGGTCGCGGATCGCGGCCTTCGCTTGCGCCAATATCTCCGGCGCAACCGCATCCAACCGTTCTTCCAGCTCATGAGCCAGCACGGCCGCGCCTTCGACGGGTGCGGAGCCGATCTGTAACACCGCGTCACCAAGCGCAACGCCGCCGGTCTTGATAAATTGTCCGTCTTCCTGATAGCCAAGCATCTGACCCGTGACGACGGGCTGGACAACCGCCGGCGTCACTTCGGTATGTCCACCCACCAACACGATATCGAGTGCCTCCAGCGCCTCGCGCATGCTCTCGAACATTCCGGTGACTTCGAGTTCCGTCGTACCAAGCGGCAGTAGGAATACCGACAGGAACCATCGCGGCCGAACGCCAAGAACCGCGACGTCGTTAGCGTTGATCAGTACCGCATGGCCGCCGATCTCCTTGCCGGTCAAGGTGATCGGATCGGTCGCCGCGACAAGCGCGCCGCCGCCGATCCCAATGACGCCGGCATCTTCACCAATTGATGGCGGCAGAAGTAGATCGGTGGAATCTCGGCGAAACGGCGCCAACATGCGCCGCAGCAATTCAGCGCGAAGTTTACCGGATGGCAATACGGGATCATTCATGGACTTGTTCTTTCCTTCATCTGCGCCGACACTAGCGCAAAATTCCCACCAGCGAATAGAGAACCGATATGTCCGACAGCGCCAAGAATTCCGATGCCTGGGTAATGACGCCCGACCGCTATGCCGCCGACAACCCGCCGCGGTTCGGTACGGGTATTACCCTCAGCTCCTGTTACGTCACCATGCGCGACGGCGTACAGATCGCCATAGATGTGCATTTGCCGGTTGAAATAGCAGCCGGCGAAGCGCTCCCGACATTGCTGATCAACACGCCCTATTATCGTCGCTTCAAGGTCGCGCCGGCGGAGGCGGACGGTGTCGAGGAGAGTCCGAATATCGGTTATTTGCGTGACTATTTCGTGCAACGGGGCTATGCGCTTGTCGTCGCTGATGTCCGTGGGACGGGCGCTTCCTTCGGTTCACGGGACGGGTTCCGCTCCCCGCGCGAACGGGAAGACTACCGCCAACTCGCCGATTGGGTTGTCGCGCAACCCTGGTGCGACGGCAATATCGGCTCGACGGGCATTTCCTATGTCGGCGCATCGGCCGATTTTCTCGCCACGACAGGGCACCCAGCAGTCAGAGCGGTCATCCCTTCTTTCGCCGTTTGGGATACCTATTCGGACCACTTCTATCTCGGCGGGCTGCTGCTCAGCCATCTGCCGCACGCATATGGTGCCCTGGCCGACGCCCTGGATCACGACGACCGCGAAGCACTGAAACAGTTCTCCTACTTCGCCGACCCGCGTTATGACGGCCCCGCTCCAACGGACGAAGATTCGAACGGCGGCTTGCGAGACGCGGCGATCGCGGAACATTTCGCGAATTTCAACGCCGACGATTTCCTGCGTGAATTCCGCTTCCGGGATACGGGCCTCAGCTACGACCCATCCTATAGCAGTGCCCTGATCGGCCCGGCGCATTATGCCGAACATACAAACCCGGACACTGCCTATTACTGCGTGTCCGGCTGGATGGATGGCGGCGGGTTCGGCAACGCGGCAACCCGGCGCTACCTCTCGCTCGGCGTGAAGAACAAGCATCTCATCATGGGCCCCTGGGACCATGGCGCGCGCACCCATATCAGTCCGTTCCGTGGCGCGACACAGGAACCGCAATTCGAATTGATGGCCGAGTATCTCCGCTTCTTCGACCACTATCTGAAGGGCGCGGATACGGGCCTCGATAAGGAACAGCCTATCCACTACTTCACCATGGGCGACGAGACATGGTGCGGCGCTGACCAATGGCCGGTTTCCGATGCCAAAACCTCTACGTTTTATTTCGCGCCGGATAACCAACTCGATGTCACGCCACCGAACGAGCCGGAAGCGACAGATGCGCATCGCCCTGACTTTCGTTGCGGCACGGGGCGCAGCACACGCTACGAACGGCTATCGACCGTCCCCGTGGAAGCCTACTACGACGACTGGCACGGCCGCGACGATCGTATGCTTACTTACACGAGCGTACCACTCGAACAGGATCGCACTCTGACAGGGCATCCCGTAATTACGCTTCATGTGGCGTCCAGCGAGCAGGACGGATCGTTCTTCGCCTACCTTGAAGACGTCGATCCAAAGGGGCGCACCCGTTACGTCACCGAAGGCATCTTGCGCGCTCTGCACCGCAAGGTCAGCGAAACGCCATCCGGACTTCAATGGGTCGGCCCGTATCACAGTTTGATGGAAGCAGATGCGGAATTGCTTACGCCCGGAGAACCGGCCGAACTCGCTTTTTCGCTCTATCCGACTTCCTGGCTGTTCCGGAAAGGGCACAGGATCCGCGTCGCCATTGCGGCCACGGACCGGGACCACTTTTCTCATGTTCCCGCGGGCCGTATTCCAGATTTGACATTCCATCGAAATGCGTCACACGCATCGCAAATCGAACTACCGCTTCGGTAAATTAACCGTGATAGAACACGCGTCCGCTATCGCGAAACCAAAGACGGACCAAATGACGGCGGCGTTCGGGTTCCGGGTAGTCCTCGAATCCGGTGCGGCAATGCCCGCAACGGCGGTTGTCGAGGAGTTGAATCTGACCCGGTTCGAAGAAGAAATCCTTCCACATCGCCGGTTCTTCCAATATGGCTTCTAGTGCCTCTAGCGCCGCTTTGCCTTCCGGGTCCAGCGTTTCACCAGCCAACTCATAACCATAGATGACTTGGCGGAGCGACAGCCGTGCGACCAATTCGCCGTCATGATTCTCAAACATGGCGTGGCGCGTCGTCATATCGTCCCCCGGCGCATGCTCGCGCTGGCGATCAAAATAGAATGGCTGGTAAAGACGAGGTAACAAGTCCGGGTGACGGCGCCGCATTTCATTATGCGCCGCGCGGAAACTGATCAAGCGGCTAATCCCGCCGGATTTGGCGGTCTGCAGGCAAAGCAGGCCAAGATAATGCGGCGCGCAAAGATTGTAGCTGTTATCGGTGTGAAAGTTCTGGCGCGCATTGGTGACGTCCGGGCGCACACCGTTGCCGGGCGGCTTCCCCTTGTCACGAACATCGTAAATCATCTTGCCGTCCCAGCTTTGCGCCACGGGGCGGGCAATCATCGACGACAAGAGCCAGTAAAGCATCACCGCTTCGTCGCGCGAATAATTCTCCATCGGCAATCGATCGATAATGACGAAGCCCAGCCCATCACGAATTTCGGCGTTGGCCTTGGCCATCAAGGCACGGCACACCGGCAACGTGAATAATTCCGGCGTCATCATCAAGGTCGGAAGCGGATTGGCCCGGACCTCGGCAACGACGTTTTCGAGTTCAACAAGACAATCACGGTCCAGGGTCAAAATGCCCTCTCCCGCACCAAGCGTCTCACCACGCCACGCGCCCCGCCCGGAAAAATCACCCAGGGGAGCCACTGTTTCTTCAAGTTCCGATACAGACATAACGCAATCCTATCAAGCCTTCCCCATTCCGCAACCCTTGCTCCGCCCGCTCGCCCGTACCAACATCAGCGGATCAATATCCAATGGGAGAAACGGCATGGAACCGGGAATGCGTCTAATCGATAAAGTCGCGATTGTAACAGGTGGGGCGTCGGGTATCGGCGCGGAAACAGCGCGTGTCTTCGGTGCGCATGGTGCGGCCATCGTGGTTTGCGATGTTAACGATGCCGCGGGCGAAGCGGTCGTTGGCGGCATCGAGAAAAATGGGGGCACCGCGATCTACCGGCCCCTGGACGTAACCGACGAAAAACAATGGGACGCTCTGGTGACCGATACGGAAGAGCGGTTTGGCAAGTTGGACATTCTGACGAATATCGCAGGCATCTCCGGCCGCGATCCCAAGCAAAATATCCAGACGAGCTTAACAGCCGGCGGTTTGCTCGAGGATCAAACCCTCGCGCAATGGAATCAGATCATGGAAGTTAACGCGACGGGAACTTTCCTTGGCACGAGGACCGCCATACCGTCGATGCGACGTGCCGGTGGTGGCTCGATCATCAATATTTCCTCGATCTGCGGCATCATCGGTTCTTTCGCCAACGCCGCCTACCATGCGTCAAAAGGGGCTGTGCGGATTTTTTCCAAATCGGCCGCGGTCCAGTATGCGCCAGACCAGATTCGCGTAAACTCAATCCATCCAGGATTCGTCGATACGCCAATGACCGCGCCGGGTCACGCCAATCCCGAAGTCGCCCAGAAGCGAATGGATGCCACGCCGCTGGGCCGGTTCGGCACGCCTAGCGATATCGCAATGGGATGCCTTTACCTCGCATCGGATGAATCTTCCTGGGTTACGGGTTCGGAATTGGTGATCGATGGCGGCATGACGGCGAATTAGGAACAGTATCTAATCACGGTGTTTTAACGTTTTCTACCTCCCGTCGAAATGCACCCATTAAACCATTGCGGCAACGCGGTACAAGCGCGCGAACTCCGGTACCATGGGAGACCGTATTTAGCGCCTGACATCCCTGGATTGCAGTTTGAAAACGAAATAGTATCTGGCAATGATTTGGCTAATAATTTTGGTCATTATCGTCGGGTTGGTTTTCGGTCCGACGATTTGGGTCCGCTCCGTTATGTCCCGCCACTCGGCGGAAAGGCCGGATTTTCCAGGTACCGGCGGCGAATTGGCACGGCATTTACTCGACAGTGCAAATTTACAAAATGTCATCGTCGAACAATCGCCCGCCGGCGACCATTATCACCCGGGCGATAAGGCGGTTCGCCTAACCAAGGAACGTTTCGAGGGCCGCTCCTTGACTGCCGTTGCCGTCGCGGCACATGAAGTCGGGCACGCGCTGCAGGATCGCGACGATTTCAAGCCTCTAAAAACGAGTGAACGCGTGACGAAAGCAGCGGTCCTCATGGACAATATTGGTAGTGTTTTATTATTCGGGCTTTCGCTCGTCGGTTCTGCATCGCTCGGGCCCAAAATGCTGTTAGCCGGTGCGGGAGCCGTGATCCTGTTGGGCCTAATTCGCGTCGCCGCATCCTTGATCAATCTTCCCGTGGAGCTCGATGCAAGCTTCAACAAAGCACTACCGATCCTGGAACAGGGTGCCTATATCAACGCCGAAGACATTCCCGCCGCCCGCAATATTCTAAAGGCGGCAGCCTGTACCTATATCGCCCACTCGGCGTTACAGATTCTTAATCTCCTGCGCCTGCTACGCGGTATACGATAGTATACGCCGTGTGGCGGCAATCTCGAATTTGCACTACAATAACACCGTCACGGCATAGTCGCCACGAACCAAAGAGAGGTAATGCGATGAGCGCTGAAGCTGAAGCCGACATCGCGGTCGACCCCGAAGCCCTTCGGGAAGAGGTCCGCAAAAAGTATCGCGAGGTGGCGGTCGAACCGAACGCGACCTATCATTTTCATACCGGCCGGCCCCTGGCGAAGCGGCTGGGTTACGAAGACGATGTCGTCGACCCAATGCCGGATGCGGCGGTCGAATCATTCGCCGGCGTGGGCAATCCCTTCTCGTTGCGAACGCTTGCGAAAGGTGAACGCGTGGTCGACATTGGATCGGGCGGCGGTTTCGACTGCTTCGTCGCTGCCGGAAAAGTCGGTTCGGAAGGACGGGTTGTCGGCATCGATATGACACAGGAAATGCTGGACAAGTCGCGTTCCACGGCGCGTGCGATGGCACTCGATCATGTCACGTTCGAGGAAGGCCTGCTTGAGAATATACCGGTTGAGGATGAATGGGCGGACACGGTGATCAGTAACGGTGTCATCAATTTGTGCGCCGACAAACGGCATGTGTTCTCGGAAATTCACCGTATTCTAAAACCAGGCGGGTATTTGCAGTATGCGGATATCGCCAACGGCAAACCGGTTCCGGAAGCCGCGGTGCAAAATATCGATCTTTGGACGGCTTGAATCGCCGGAGGCCTGCCGTGTGCAGGCTGGAAACGGATGATCGAAATGTCAGGCTTCGAGGACGTTAAAATAGGTCCGGCTGTGGACACCTTTGGCGAAGCCGGTGGCGAACCAAACGCCCGCGCCTTCGAAGTCTTCGGTTACGCTTTTTTAGCGCAAAAACCACGCTGAATCACACCTGAGCAAGCGATAAGCTTGCTCAGGCAAACCTCTCCGCCAGAAAGCGCAACGTCCTGCCCCAGGCGTCATTTGCCGCTGCCTCGTGATAGCGCTCCGGATTTGTGAAATTCTGGAAGGCATGGTCCGCGCCGTCGTAGCTATGGAACTCGCATGGAATACCGTGTTTCTTAAACTCCACCTCGATCTTCACGACGTCGGCGGGTGATGGATTCGCATCTTTCTTGCCGAAAAAGCCGATCACCGCGCCCTTTATTTTGGGAATGCGCTCGAACGGCGTTGGGCCGTCTCCACCCCAGGAAACCATCGTGTTTCCGCCATAGTAGTCAACCAGCGCATTGATGCGCGGTATGGAGCCCGCGCCCAACATTGCCGTACGGCCCCCCATGCAATGTCCCAGAATCGCGGTCCTTTCCGGATCGACATTTTCCACTCCGTCGATATGCGCAAGCGTGGCTTCGATATCGGCGATGATCCGCGTGTCGCGCAAGGTGGCCCGGCGCGCGTCTCTCTCCTCGACCCATTCGTGATAGTGAAACTTGTCGGGGGCGGCGGCGACATAGCCCGCGGCCGCGAGACGGTCGACCCGGTCTTCGGTAAACGCGTCGAGACCACTGATATGGCTCATCACGACAACCGCCGGAAATGGCCCCTCACCCTCCGGCGCGGCGAGACAAATACGCATGGGACTACCGTCTACTTCGATCGTATCGAACCTTGCCATAGCATTCTCCTCCATTGCCAGTTGGTATGTGCCTCTGTCAGGCCTTTAGATAGATATAGACTTCCTGTATTCCGACATAGGTCATTTCGCCCGCAACCCAAACAATCACCACGAGGCCGATATATCCAATCCAATGATGGCGGGTAAGCATTCGTGCTACCAAATTCGCACCAAACGCCATCAGCACGATGGAGAGCACAAGGCCAAATACCAGCATGGCGATATTATTGTGCGCGGCGCCGGCAACCCCCAGCACATTGTCCAGCGACATGGAAATATCAGCAATGCAAATAGTCGCCATCGCGCGCAAGAATGCGGATGAAAATATATTGTCGTCATCAGCCGCCACATCTTCGCCAGTGTTCTCTCTCACCGCGGCCTGTTCCTCGCCCTGCTCTCCCGTCAGGTCCTTCCAAAGCTGATAACAGACGATAAAAAGCAATACGCCGCCGACGAGTTTCAGGCCGGTAATATTGAGGAGATAAACCGTCAGCGCGGCGAGGACGATGCGCAATATAACCGCCAGCGCGATGCCCCAAACGATTGCCTTTTGACGAAGGGCCGGCGGTAGCGCCGCCGCCGCCATCCCGATGATGATGGCATTGTCGCCGGAGAGTACGAGGTCAAGGAAAACGACCTTGAAAAAAATCGTCGTATCGAACTCAAGGTTTGAAATCACGTCCATGCGGGATCTTGTTGCCTTCTTATTTCACGAGGAGTGATAAGACGAAATTTCGGATTGCGCGTTACACCGCACAAGATAGGTGGCTTCATCGACCAAACAAAGAGTGCGCGCCCATCTAATTTTCGTTTTCGACGGTTTTTACCCGGACGTCATACCGTCAGACTCGCCGATCTGTCGATTGACACGTCCCGCGCCACCGAGGATCACAACTGGCCGCGTGGCGTTCATCCCACGGGGCGGCCCTTGCGCGCGATGAAATCCGGAAAAGCATCCTCCGCCTTCGCACCCTTCACGACATGCCGGGTGAAATGGTTCTCATTATCCCAGTGATCCTTCAGGCTGCCGCTCATATCGTCGAGCAGGAGCTGCTTGATACCCATGACGGATTTCCGGTCGTTGTAGGCGATCATGCCCGCGATTTCCATGGTCTTCGTCCGCAATGCGGCACGTGGCACCAAATGGTTCAGCAAGCCTATGTGGTGCGCTTCCTCGGCTTCGACAATCCGTGCCGTGAACAACAATTCCTTCGCCATTGGCCAACCAACCTGGTTCGGCAGGGTCCAGGTACTGTTGATCCGGCCATAGGCGGCGGCCAGAAAGCGAAACTTGGTATCCTCGCACCCGATCCGCATATCGAGTGAAGAGGACAACACCGCCGCACCGCCGTAGGCCAGGCCGTTCATCATACCAATCGTGGGCTTTGGACAAGCGCCGATATCATAGCTGATATGCAGATAGGCTTCGTTGCGGCTGTCGAGTTCTGCTTGTGTATATTTTCGGTCGTTTTCACGCTGCTCGTGAATATCGCCACCAGCGGAGAAGGCACGTTCGCCAGCGCCCGTGATCACGATGCAGCCAATCTCATCGTCGGCGCAGTATTTCGTTATGGCGTCATGCACCTCGATCGTCAGTTGACGATTCATCGCGTTCAGGACCTCGGGCCGGTTCATCGTTACAATCCCGACGCCATCTTCCTCATCTGTGAGGATATGTTCGTAAGCGGTCATTCAAAGTTCTCCTTGCACGATTTCCAGGCCGCTTGCGCTCGTCGCCAGTGCCCATTCGTTGTTTCCCGCCTCGCCCGCGACCGTCGTGCGCACCATGGTGCGGGGCTGATCATCGGGCCAGCGATGACCGCGATGCAAGACGCAGCGGTTATCCCAGATGACGATATCGCCGGCCTGCCATTGGTGTTTATAGATGCGCGGTGGTTGCGCGCCTTGATCTGTCAGTTCCGCCAATAGCATGCGACTCTCTTCCAAATCCTCGCCCAATATATGGCTCGCATGGCGTCCGACGAACAGGTTTTTGCGGCCGGTCGCGGGATGGGTGCGGATGATGGGATGCTCGACCGGGTCAAGATGGGACAACTCGTCCTTGTTGAGAATTTCCAGGCCGCCAAACGGGGCATGGCTGAAGGCGTAGTCATGCACGGCGATTTTGTCTTTGAGCCAGGCCTTCCGTTCGTCGTCGAGGATGTCGTAGGCGGCCCGCATATCGGCCCATTCGGTTTCGCCGCCTTCGCTGGGGACAATATGGGCGGCGAGGATCGATGCTTTCGCGCCGACCTTCTTGTAGGAACTGTCACTATGCCAATAGGTGTTGCCGACCAGGAAGCGCGCCTGCAGGCTCGACGGTGGCGCGACCGACCCATCGGCTTGGACATTGCTCAGATTCGAGATACCGGTTGAACGCGACCGCCGAATGCTTTGTTCCAAAGGACCGAAGCGCCGGCTAAATGCAAGATGCGCGTCATCGTCGAGCCGTTGCTCGGGGAAAATCAGAACCGCGTATTCATGCCAAGCATCCTCGATAGACCCGAAAGTGGCGTCGTCGAGTTTGCTCAAATCGATGCCGCGCACCGTCGCGCCAAGTGTCGCATCGGTCGGTGAAACTTCCATGCCCATGACGGATCCCTCTCGATTTGCCGCCGCCTCTTGACGCGGACGGTCAAACATCGTCTCGTTTATGAAGACATTATTTCAATGTATAGGGCCGGACTGCAAGCCGGCAACGGGAGGGAGTTAGGTCAGATGTCACTATCGAGCGTCAATGAAGCGGACACCTCAACGGAAAAATATCTGCGAGGGAAGTACGCAATTTGCGGCATTGGAGAGACGAGCTATCGCCGCGGATCGGAGGAATCGACCCGGAACCTCGCAACCTGGGCCATCGGCAACGCGATGAAGGACGCCGGTATGGACGCCGGTGACATCGACGGGATGCTGGATTATTCCGGCAATGACTCGGTGTTCGCGCCCCATGTCGCCAACGATCTCGGCATCCGCCTCAATTTCTATATGGACGTCCATGGCGGCGGCTCCTCGACCGAAGCGCTGGTTGGCATCGCCATCGGCGTGATCGAGGCCGGCATGTGCAAGACGGTGGCGATATATCGCGCGATGAACGGCTACAGCCAAGTTCGCATCGGCGGCACCGGCGCCCGGTCGGCGGTGCCGATCGTCGGCGACCAAATCCACCACCGCGCCTATGGCTGGCAGAGCGCGGGGCAAATGTTCGCGCCCAGCTTCCTACGCCATATGTACGATTATGGTACCAAGCCGGAACAGGTTGCCGCGGTAAAGGTCGCGCACTCGAAGCATGCTTCGAACAACCCCAAGGCCTATTACAAACAGCGGCTAACCGTGGATGACGTCGTCAATTCGCGGATCATCTGCAAGCCGCTCCATCTGCTCGATTGTTGCGTTGAAACCGACAACGCTACTTGCATCATTGTCACCCGGCTGGACCGGGCGCGCGACTGCCCGAACCCACCGGCGGTGATCCAGTCCGTCGCCGGACGTGTCTGCAAGCCGCGCGGCGACATTCACCTGCACTATCAAGGCGGGCCGATCTCGACGGTTGCGGGACATTACGCGAAGGACATCATTTTCCCGAATGCGGGCATGGGACCGGAAGATATCGACGTCACCGGGTCCTACGACGCGTTCACCTTCACGGCGATGCTGCAACTCGAAGATTACGGGTTCTGCAAAAAAGGCGATGGCGGCGACTACGTCTCGTCCGGGATCATCGAACTCGGCGGCGCGCGGCCGAACAATACGTCCGGCGGCCATTTGTGCGAGGGCTATACCCACGGCATGAGCATGGTCATCGAAAACACCAGACAACTTCGCGGCGCGGCCGACGATTCCTGTCCGGTCGGGCCGGATGGCAAAAAGCAACACACCTATGATTACGCTGAAGGTGGCTGCCGCCAAGTCAAAGGCGCCGAAGTCACCTGCAATATGGGCTGGGCTCATCCGGGTACCGGTTCGGCGATGATCATGGCTCAAGACGCGAGATAAGGGAGGGTACGATGCCAATACAAGGCGAATATAGGGGCATGATGCTCACCATCGACGATGTCGATAAGGAAAACCGTGAATTCTTCGGCCATTGCGCCAAGGGCGAATTCCGTCTGCAAAAGGGCAAGGAAAGCGGTTTACTGCGCTACCCGCCGACGACTGCCTGCCCCTGGACCGGCGAACGTGAATACGACTGGGTTCCGGTCGAAGGCAAAGGCACGGTACATTCCTATGCCGAGGTCCATCACCCAATCCAACCTGCCTTCAAGGAAAAGGTACCCTACATGGTTCTGGTGGTCGATCTCGATACGCAAAAAGGCGCCCCGACGGAAGTCGAGGCGTTACGTGTCGCGGGCAACTTGTTGACGGCGGACGGCGAATTCGCACCACCGGAGATGATCAAATCGGTTGGCATCGGCACGCGGGTCAAGATGGTCTTTAGGCAAGTCACCGACGGCTTCGCGATCCCACACTGGGCAATCGACGACGATGCCGAGCAACCGGAGAACCCCTGGCGATATCCGCAGGAGTAAACCAAACACCCCTGTTATATCAAAACTGCCTCGCCTTTTCTAACATCATTACGGTGACGTTCAAGGTATGCGCCCGGTCTGACCGCTCTGCCGTAAAACGTAAGTGAAGTTTAGTGTCCGCTTGTTTAGATGACTACTGAAGCGGGGGAAGCGTAGGCAGTGGAGTGGACAGCGCACAATTTCCTCAAGGGTTGGAAATTGGCACCTAAAACCAGTAGAGTAACAAGTGGGAGGGCGCGCGAAATATAAGAGTGAGGACTCGGAATGACGACTCGCACATCGATTTTAGTTGGCGCTTTCCTATGGGGAATTTCCACGGTTGGCGCCAATGCTATACCTTTGAATCCAAACAATCCTTCATTCAGTTCGCTAGGGCTACTGAACGGCGCGGCGATAACGCTAGACACGGACGCGTTGACGTTTAATGGCGGCGTCGGCGGGACTTTAGTCGACCAAAGCGGCGTTACATTTGGTGAAAGTGTCGGCGGACCAGCCGATATTGCCGTCTTCCTATTCGACGGGAACTCGGTCCTCGGCAACGTGACCATCACCGGCTCGAACGCCGCCGCTATCCTGTTTCTCGGCAATGCGACGGTATCCGGTTCGATCGATGCCGGCGCGCGGGTGACAAGTGGCGCGACTGCTGGCGGCGGCGGTGGTCCAGGTGCCGGCGAGGGCGGGCGTGGATTTTCCGGTCTTGCAAATGAGAGAATTCCCGGATTGGGCCAGTCGGACGGCTTCGGGCCAGGCGGTGGCGAGAAAGGTAATGTCGATAATGGCGGTTCGAACGACAGTGGTGGCGCCGCCGGCGGTTTCGGTACGAAGGGCGGTGATGCCGGTGGCGGGATCGGCGCGGTTGCCGGCGGCGAACCCTATGGCGATCTAATTCTCACACTGGAAGGCGGGTCCGGCGGCGGCGGTGGTGGCGGCTTTCAGGGCTTTAACTTCCGCGCCGGTAGCGGCGGCGGCGGTGGCGGCGGCGCACTGGAAATCGGCGCGCTCGGCTCTCTTATATTCGATGGCGCCCTCATCGACGCCGACGGCGGGGACGGCAAAACCAACGATGATCGCGGTGGCGGTGGCGGTGGTTCCGGCGGCGGACTGCTCTTCCATGGCTTTGACATCACGGTCGATGTCGACACCATAATCACCGCCAATGGTGGCGACGCCGGCGGGGCAGGCGGCACGGTCGGCGGTTGCGGCGGCGGCGGGCTCATTACCTTCCTCAACAACACCGCTGGGACGTTCGGCAATGACGGCACCGTCTCCGCCAATCCCGGCGATGGCATCGGAACCGATTGCGATCCGGCATCAACCAACATCGCATTCCTGACCGCGCTAGACGTAGGTGAAGCGCCCAACCAAGGGCCGGCAGGCACCTCCGTTCCGGAACCGCATGTTGGCTTGCTACTTGGTCTCGGGCTGGCGGGACTGCTGCTGCTGCGACGTCGCAACAAGCGCTGAGGCAATGTCCCGCGGCCGGCACTAACGCAAATGTTGGGCTAGAAATTCCTTTACGAGCGCCCCTGCGTACTGCGTCGCTCGCGCGCTGTACAACATGGTGGTGCAGGCGAGACCGGTGCGCAGGGTCTTGAAGCGGAGATTGTCGGAGCCGTGATGCGCGCGCTTCAAGACGTGCAGCACGACCGTGCCCATCCCCGCGAACTTGGCGCAACCCGGGTCGCGCGCATCCGTATGCTTGACATGATGACATTATAAGTGCATATACACTTAACTGAACATCCTGAGTGAAGACCGATATGACCAAACCAGACCCCACCGATTTTGCCACCTGCACCTGCGCCAATCTGCGTAAGGCGACCCGTGTCGTCACACAATCCTACAATGCAGCCTTGAAACCAACCGGCCTTAAGACAACGCAATTCACGATGTTGGCCACTCTAGCCAACACGGGTGATATGCCGTTAACACGGCTCGCGGATGTGCTGGTCGTGGACCGCACGACCCTGACACGGAATCTCAAGCCCTTGGAACGGGATGGATTGATTCGAACCGACCCCGAAGAGGATCAACGCGTCCGCATGGTCGGTTTGACGGATGCGGGAATGTCGGCCTTTGAGAGGGCACAACCCTATTGGACCGAAGCGCAATCCAAGATCGTCACGGCCTTCGGCGAAGCGCGCTGGTCGAACTTCATCACCGACCTCACAAAGGCCGTCGCCTCTTCACGGGACGGGTAGTCCCTTTTTTTGAATAATAACGTGCATATACACCTTCTGGAGATTGAAAAATGTCATCAAACACCTACCAGTACAAAGCAACTGCCTATCTATCGCTCAGTCAATTTCTCGACCGCGGCATCGTCATGAGATCCGTAATCGTCGCGGCAGTCATAGGAACGGTCCTGACGCTCACAAACCAATACGACGCCATACGCGGCGCCGTAGCTTTGCAATGGCTGCCGTTCTCTCTCGTGTTCCTAACACCATTCCTGGTCGTCACCTTCTCTCAACTCGTGGCCATACGCCGCGCGGCAACAGACGTCCGCGCTCAAACAAGCTCGAGCCGAAGCGAAAGCTTTTTGGAAACACTCAACCACCACGGCATTTGGCGCAGAACTGTCGTAATTGGCTTCATCGCCGGAACCATCAACACGGCCATTATTCTTACGCAAAGCCTCCTCGACACCAGTCCGGCCGCTACCGGTCCAGGCATTCTGATCGCACAAGTCTACGCCCTGCCCATTATCTTTGGACTTCTGTCGCAGACGATTTCCTACCGCCGCGCCCTTCGAAAACTCGCAGACCGCGCCGGCAACACCTCTTTTGCCACGGAGACGACATCATGAACCGCATTCGAAAATTCGCCATTCTCGCTGTATTAGGCCTTGCCGCCTGCGCCCCCGAATACAGCGCCTCGGACGTCGCACCGCTTGAGTCTAGCAAAACACCTGCCGTGCAACTCGCTAAAGCCGGCCTCTCGCAAACCGTTGCCCCAGCAAAGGGATTCGATCGCTTCGGAATACCCAAAGGCGACCGCAGTTTTCACGCCAACATCGCCTTTCTCGAAACCGTTCTGTCGTACGGGCCAATCGCCGACCCACGACCGATTTTTCTGCTCGCGAACGCCTACAATGTTTCCAATCAACAGGAATACGGCATCGCCTTTCTTGAGCGTCTACTGAAACGCCATGAACGGCGCATGACGGCGGATATGCACGCGGTTCATTTGGCGGCCTATGCAATCCTGCGCGCCACGCATGCCGAGAAGGTGCCCTTGCCCGGGCGGCTATTTTGGGTTTTGGATACATTCGACATTCTCGAAGAGGCCATCGCACTCTCCGCCGAAAATCCGCTGCCGCGCTGGGCTGCGGGTATCGTCTATACCCAGGTCCCGAGCCTCTTCGGCAAGCGGGAAGCGGCGGAAGAACAACTCCGGTGGTTGCTGGATCGCCCGGAACGTGAACCGACGCCGGGGTTTTATCGCGAAGTTTATCGCCATTTGGCAATCATTCACGAAGACCGTGGCGAGCATGACAAGGCCGCCGCATTTCTCAAAACGAGCGGCTATGGCGACTACCAGCCGGACAATCTGTTCATGGGCTGGTTCGCCACCTCGAAGGCCGAAGGATTACGCTTCGCGCCGACACCCTGGATAGAAGAAATCGTCAAGGGTCGCGTTTTTGCGGTACGGGGATTTGGATTTTCGGATCTGCATTTCGTCGTCTCCGACGATGGCAAGGCGCTGATTTCAATCGATGCCGGCACGCAGCCCGATAGCATGAAAGCCGGCTACGCCTATCTCAAGCAAAAGGTGCCTGACTTACCGCCGCTGAAAGCCGTACTGATCACCCATGCGCATTGGGACCATGTGGGCGGGCTCAGTGGTCTCAAGTCGCTCGGTGAAAAATTCACCGTCTACGGTCGGGAGAATTATCACGGTACCATCGCGCGCGTCGGCCGCGAGCATAGCTATCATCAGTTTCGAGGTGCCAATTTCGACGCCGCGGGGGTCCGCGGTTATGCCCCTGATGTCGCCATCGCCAAGAACACAACGCTCACCATTGGCGGAACGCGCCTCGATCTGATCCCCGTGACCGGCGGTGAAACCGAAGATGCGCTACTGATCAACCTGCCCGAACTGGGCGTCCTGTTCATGGGCGATGCGTTGATGCCGTTCTACGGCGAACCTTGGACCGAAGAAGGCTTCATCGAAGACGCCATCGCCATGATGGACGAAGCTCTCAATCTCCAGCCCACGCATATCCTTCATGGTCATTACGGTATCACCATCATGTATGACGCCAAGCAACTGCCGATTTACCGTGATGCCTATGCGTGGTTGACGGCGCAAGCCCGCACGCATCTCGCAAAGGGATATGCCGTGGAGGATATCATTCGCATGAACTTGATCCCGCCCGGCCTACAAAACCATCCGGAAATGTTCTTGGGGTACCTCTCCCCCCGCGACCACGTGATTGCGCGGCTCGGCGACCACATTACCGGGATCTGGCGCGAGGATAGCTCGGGTCAGGAACCGCGCGGTCTCGATGTACTGTCATCCGTCGAATATGGCCGCCTGCTCTCCCACTATCTGGAACTTTCACAAGCGGAAATCGCCACCGGACTGCAGCGCATGCTCGAGGGCGGCGACAACGAACTCGCCCTGCAAATGGCGGTTGCCGCCGAAAAACGCCATCCCGGCAATGCCGATTTCGCCAGGTTGAAACGCGCGGCCGCCGACCGGCTGCGCAGCGCAGCGCAATTCTTCGATCCCTTCAAGTTCACGACCTATACCGAAATCATGGGTATCGAGCATGCCGGCATACCCGTGCGGAAAAACAAGGTCGGAACAATGGCCACCGCCGATACCAAATAACGGCGTCAGGAGGTTCGCTATCTCGTTGGGGTGACCGGCAAACGCCGTTCATCCCAACGGCCTGTGGGCAACCTGATACGGCTCTACAGACCTGCTCAAATCAACATGGGCCATGGCGTTTTCAATTGACGGATTTCGGGTTTTCCCGCTTAGCTGCCCTCACCGCCTTGAGCAGAGGGAATTACCATGACCGCGACCACATCAATCCAATTGAGCGAAACGGACAATGTCGCCGTCGTGCTCGCCAACATCGCCAAGGGCGAGACCCTCGAAGCGGTTTCCCTGACGGCGCGCGAAGCGATACCGCGTGGCCACAAGCTCGCGGTCACCCCGATTAAAGTCGGCGAAGCGGTCATTAAATACGGACAAGTCATCGGCTTCGCCTCAACCCATATCGCGCCGGGCGAACATGTCCACGTTCATAATGTCTCGATTGGCGAAAACTTCGAACGCGACTATGCCTATGGCGAAAGAGCGCAACCGACAAATATGGTGCCGGAGGCCGACCGCGCGACCTTCCAAGGCTATCGCCGCGAAGACGGTCAGATCGGCACCCGCAACTACATCGGCATCGTCACATCGGTGAATTGCTCAGCGACCGCGGCACGATTGATTGCCCGTGAGGTGGAAAAACGCGGCATCCTCGACGACTACCCCAATGTCGACGGTATCGTGCCCATCGTCCATGGCGCGGGTTGCTGTATCGGTACCGACGATGAAGCCTTTCGGATGTTGCAGCGGACCATTTGGGGGCACGCGCGGCACGCCAACTTCGCCTCCATGCTGATGCTTGGGCTCGGCTGTGAAGCCAATCAGATTCCGCTGATGCTCGATGTCATGGGCAAACCCTCGGAAGAAACCTTTCACTACACCACCCTGCAGGCGGAAGGCGGGACCCGCAAAACGGTCGAGGAATGCGTGGCATGGTTTGAAAGCGTCCTGCCGCGCGCCAACGCCATGACACGGGAAACGGTTTCCGCTTCGGAACTGACGGTCGGACTGCAATGCGGCGGCTCGGATGGCTATTCCGGCATTACCGCCAACCCGGCGCTTGGCATTGCCGTCGATACGCTAGTCCGCCATGGCGGCTCTGGCGTGCTGGCCGAAACACCGGAGATTTACGGTGCGGAACATCTGCTCACCGGGCGCGCGGTCTCGCGCGAGGTCGGTGAAAAGCTCATCGAGCGCATCCATTGGTGGGAAGACTATGCCGCCAAACACAACAGCAACATGAACAACAACCCGACGCCCGGGAACAAGGAAGGTGGACTGACAACGATTCTCGAAAAATCGCTTGGCGCCGTGGCCAAGGGCGGTTCCACCAATTTGGTCGGCGTCTATAAATACGGCGAGCCGATCACCGAAAAGGGGTTCTCTTTCATGGACAGCCCCGGATACGACCCCTGCTCGATCACCGGAGAAGTCGCCTCCGGCTGCAATTTGGTCTGCTTCACGACCGGCCGCGGTTCCTGCTACGGCAACAAGCCCGTCCCCTCCGTAAAGATCGCGACCAACACGCCGATGTTCCAGCATATGGCCGAGGACATGGACATCAATTGCGGTACGGTTGTCGATGGCACGGAATCATTGGAGGAAGCCGGCGAGACAATCTTTCGGAAAATGCTGTCGGTTGCGTCCGGTGAACTGACGAAGTCCGAGGAAATTGGCGTTGGCGACACCGAATTCGTACCGTGGCAAACCTGGGCGCAAATGTAACCGCGACCCACCGCCGACATCCGTTCAGGTGACCGCCTCTAACTCACTTTTAAGCGTTTCGAGCATTTCTCGATCGGTCGCGATATTGCCGTAACAGGCCGCATTAAAACAATCGGTGATCCGGGCAACAGGCGCCTCGGGCACGGCTCGCTCCAATTCCGGCTCGCGTTCTCGCGGTGTCGCGGACGGCTCGAACGCGTGCCCATGTTTGCGTGCCACCGCCAACATTTCAAAATAGAGCGCGTAGACTTCGGATATGCCCGGTTTATCCTTGGGATAACGGAATTTTCTCCCCATCCCAACCGGCAGCATCCAATCCGGCAGCATGCCTAAAGCCAAATTAATGAAGTCCGCCGCCGCGTTGGCATTGCCGCGAATAGATTCTCTGTCAACGGTTGCTATTGCTAACGCTCTTGCGACATGAACCCGGTACGCCCACAGAAGCAATCTGTACAGAAGATAGATTGAAAGTAGCAATAACGGATATTTGAGAAGTTGAACCACGAATTCGACAAATGGCGGCACGCCGCCGGTTTCAATATTTTCCCACCACGCATACTCCCTTGGCGTCACCACGCGCTCGGCACGGCTGCGCGGTTCCGTCTCCCCGATCAACCAAATTATAAATCCGAATATCACTTCAAGGACCGGTGCCAGTACGACCATCAGAATCCATGAAACCCATTCGAGGAAGCGGTTCCACCCGGCAACCAGGAGCATCAAACCATTACCGCCGAAAAGGGCGCCGGCCAAACCAAGAACCATTCCCCCCCCGAGCACCACGGCGACGGTGAGCCCAATTGCGCGGTGCCAAATACCCGACGACGCCATGCGGGCAAATGCCAAGGCGGCCAAACAGATTACAAAAAATGGAATAAACATCACCGTCGCGGCGAAATCCGCGTCGAATAGCTGCTCCCCCAGCATCGAAACCGCCAGGCCTATAATCCCCGCGCGGAAGGTGAAAAGCAGTCGTTCTCTCGGGTGACTATCGACCGCGATTCGGACGCCACGGTTCCACAACAATCCCGCCATGGCGGAACCAATTATCACACTCGCCAATTCACGGCCCGAATAACCGCCGCCGATGACACGCAAACCCCATAGGAAATCGGCACCACCACCGGGCGCAAGAAAGGCCATCCCGAAATAAATAGAGATCAGACCGAATAATGCCTGTGCTATTGCCGGATTGGCGATATTCCTGCGTTTTTTCAGGATCGTGAATGAAACAACAGCAGCAGAGCCACTCAGCAGGATCATGAAATAGAGCGGCAGCGGCGAACCACCCTGCTCCAGTAGGAATCCTAGCATTCCTAAAACCGGAAATAGCCAAACCGATTCAGCAATCACGGTCACGGCTAGGACAATCAGCTGGCGCTTACTAGGCATCGGCAGCATCCCCCCGGCTAAAGAAAGAGCGATAGTCCTGCACGGGAATGTCCGCGATCTCGGGTACCGCGCCCGTACCGACGAAAAGCGCAACTATGCTATGACCACGCTGCTTGAGATCACGCAAAAAGTCTACCGACGACCGGTGAAATATTCCGGAGACATACACGATAGTTGCACCGAAAGGCACCGCTTCCAGGCCATGCTGTTCGATCACCACCGGCAACGGCTTTGTCGTCATCGACGTCGCGCCGGCAAGAGTCGTCATTATCTCACGCAATTGGTTTGGTCCGGCGCCAGGGGCGACGACCGGCGGCGCGATACCACCAGCGATATTGCAATTGACCACGACCCCTACGGCGCGGCCAAGCTCGACCGAGCGGACCACGACCGAAGCCGCGCCGGTGACTGCTGCTTCAAGCAGTTCCGGACGGTTGCTCCAACGATCCAGTTCACTGGTATTACACTCCGCCATGACGACGACACGCTGGGCGACACTGGAGTCGTAAGTTCTGACATAGACCGCGCCACGGCGCGCGGTGGCCTTCCAATCGATCCGTCGCGCCGGGTCACCAGAACGATATTCCCGCAACCCATTTGGCCGCGTTGGATCCTCGGATCGTTGAAGACGCCCGAGCGAATCGCCTAAAGGGCGAGCCGGAGGCAATAGAAAGTTCGGCAGAGGCACGGTCCGCGGATAGACGACCACACCGGGTGGCCGGCGGAAGGATTCGAGATTGGCCCGATAGAAGCCGAAGATATCGCCGCTCGCAATTCGCGACGGCCCGAACGCATAGTGGCCACGCCGTACCGCCTTAAGGCGATGGTGAAAGGTAACGCGTTCATATTGACCCAAACTGGTTACTTCCTTGACCTCCGTCATGCCAAACTGACTCAAACGGGGTAGCCGGGTATCCATGAGTTGCAGGCCAACGGGAATAAAATCCGTGATGCTAAGCCACGGTAAGGGCAGCGGTTTGCGATTTTCCACCGTCAGGGCAAGGTCGAATTCATCGCCTTCCATGAAACGGTCGTTGGATGGCTTGCAGCGATACTCGACGTCGACCAAGGCTAGCCGGGCCCATAGGCGGGACACAAAGACCAACACGAGAACAAGGCCGCACAGCGCCGCGACCAATAGCTTCCCGGTAACGGCCCCAACAATTCCCACTAAGAATAGAACCGCGACTATCAAACCGGAAACGACCGTACCGGATCGCGTCCAGCGATTATATTGCGTTTCGATCGCCTTTGATCCGGTGACCGCCATCACCGCTATCCGGCCGACCCTTCGATTGGCACGGCCGTATTCTCCAATATTTCCGAGATCAAATCAGCGGCGCCCACGCCCCGCAACCGTGTACCAGAGTCAACAACAAGGCGATGTGCCAGTACCGGCACCGCAAGCTGTTTTACGTCGTCCGGCATGACATAACCACGGCCGTCGATCGCGGCATGAGCCTGACATGCGCGCTGCAGCGCCAGTGCGGCGCGAGGACTGGCGCCGAGCCGCAATCGTTCATCTTCGCGTGTGGCGGCAACGATCGCCAGCAGATAGTCCCGAACCGCGGCGTCAAGCGTTACGCCGTCGACCGCGGCTTGCACCCGGGCGATTTCTTGTGGGCCCGCCACCGGCGTCGGCTTTGGCGGCTCGCTATTGGCCTGGAACCGTTCGAGCATGGCGGCTTCTTCCGCACCAGTTGGATAACCGAGTTCGATCCGCAATAGGAACCGATCGAGTTGCGCTTCCGGTAAGGGAAACGTGCCTTCAAGTTCCACCGGGTTCAGTGTCGCGATCACAAAAAACGGTGTCGGCAACGGCCTCGTTTCACCATCGATCGATACTTGCCGCTCCTGCATCGCTTCCAGTAGCGATGATTGCGTGCGGGGTGTCGCCCGATTAATTTCATCCGCCAGGAGAACTTGCGTGAAAATCGGGCCGGACTGGAATTGGAATTCATGCTTGTTCATATCGAACAAATTCACGCCGAGCACATCCGCTGGCACAAGGTCGGGCGTAAACTGAACACGTCCGAAATCACATCGGAGCGTCGCCGCCAAGGCCTTTGACAATGTTGTCTTTCCGGTTCCCGGCACATCTTCAATCAGCACATGCCCGCGCGCCAACAACGCCGCTATCGCCAAATTTATCGCACTCGATTTACCGACAATGGTGCGCTGAATACCCTCTCGGACCGACGACGCGAATTGGCGCACCTCTTCGATGGCGCCCAATTCGGCATTTTCGCCTGTCCCTAAGGCGTGCGCACTATTCCCCTGCATGGTCATGCCGTTGTCTCTGCCGTTATGCCGCGAAAAGTTCCACCGAACGTTACCATCAAACCGGTGCAAATGTCGTCGTTCTTGGGAACTCAGGTACGAGAAGCCGATCTATTCGAAAAACGGTACGCTACCCGTGACCCTGGGCCCGAAGGGAGGCGACCATCTCATCGTCTAGATAGATCGACGCCCGCACGAACTCGTCGAAGCCCTCGCCCGCTTGGTCATTACGCAGCGCCTCGAGCTGGCGCAATTCACCGGAAATCCTAGCCCGTTGTTCCGCCAGAAACTGGTAGTGCGTATCGCAGCCCGCGACCTGCGGCGGGTAGCCTTTCAGGGCGTTGAAGGTTTCGATTCGTTTCTCTTCCAAACGTTCGCGAAGCGCGCTCCAGAGCTTCCCGTCCCTTCCAGATTCGAA
>JAJFJC010000093.1 GCA_021774385.1 Alphaproteobacteria bacterium | reverse complement strand
CGGGACCATCTGAGGGTGAAGGCATGATCGCCGTTGGTCAAAGCCGCCCACATCGGGTAGGCGAAGCTCGGATCGTCGATCTTGACGGAGATGTAGGGGTCTCCGGTGCGCTGTGACTTTGCGTCCCAGCCGGCGCCGATCTCGGCATTACTGTGTGTGATGTAGACCCGGTAGCTTGGGGCACGCTCGGCGGTCTTCTCGATCGGCTCGATCCGCATCTCGGTGCTGAAGCTAAGGGTTTCGACTTGGCCCTCGAAGGACCCGGTTTCGGTTTTGGTGAATGTTCCAACAATCATGATGTTTCTCCTTTGTGTTGCTGGAGACCGCCCAGTGCGGCCTTTCCTTGGGTCACCGATGGGGAACCATGCCGGGGGCGTGTTCACGGCCGCCTTGCCTTCGTCACAACGTGAACCGAAGGCGGCCGGTAAAGGAATTTTGTTTCGCGATAAGGGGCGTGCCCTTGCACGCGCCTAGGAAAATTCTTTTTGAACACACCCCCGGCCTGGTTCCAGGTTGATCCCATGGAACGGACGAACGGGACGGTTGGACACACAAAACATCGGGAACGTCACTGCTGGAACCGAACACCACACGCGGAAGACGCGAGGGTGCCAGGGGCACGGCCATTTTATCGTGCCCGTGATGGCGTGGTTCCCGTGTCGAGAGCACTGCTTGCGCCCAAGGGCAAAGCGGTCAATCGTCACGCAATCGGACCGCGCCTTATGGACCAACATAAGGAACAGCATCATGGCCATACGAACCGACACTATAATGAGCGATATCCCGCGCGGCGTGACCAGCCGGTATCTGCGCGAACAGCGGGTACCGCGTGGCTTCTTCCAGGATCCGGATCGCATCCTGGCGCGCCAGGATCTGCATTACGACCCCAGAAACCCCGGCGCCAAGATCCTGCTCGGCGCCGTTGGCGGCCAAATGATCGGGATTGACGACAACCGGCATATCTTCACCGTTGCCGGCAACAGGTCAGGCAAATCAGTCACGGTGATCAATAATTTGTACTTTTATCCGGGCAGTACACTCTGCGTCGATCCCAAGGGAGAACTGGCCATCATAACGGCGAGTATTCGCGAGCAGCTCGGACAGAAAGTGTATGTGCTCGATCCGTTCAAGCGGGTCAAAGGCGAGGCTAAAAAGTATCGGGCGCGGTACAATCCGATGGCCGGCTTGACGCCGGGTAATCCCTATGCGGTCGAGGATGCGATGCAAATCGTCGATGCGTTGATCGTCCGCTCGGGCCAGGAGAAAGACCCGCACTGGAACGAGGCGGCAGGACAATTCCTGCTCGGCCTCGTTCTTTACGTTGCTTATGCACCCGGTATTCCAGACGCGCAGCGAACGCTGCTGACGGTGCGCAAACTGATCACCCAGGCACTGGCGACGGATCCGGAAGGTCAGCGCTTCACGCTCCCCATTCAGATCTTTGCCGCCGGCCGCAAAATCGAGGAAAGCGGCCTTAGCGACGTGGCCGATGCGATCGCCGGAAGCATCACCGGTTTCTACGACAAGTCCACGACCGAGCGGGCCGGCGTCCTGTCCTCGCTCAACCGCCATACCCAGTTCATCGACTATGGCGCCATGAAAGAGGTGTTATGGGGGCACGATTTCGATCTGGCGGATTTAAAGCGTGGCAAGGTGAGCGTTTATCTCTGCCTGCCGGCCATGCGCATGGGGATGTGCAACCGCTGGCTCCGCATCTTCGTCAATCAACTGCTGCAGGCAATGGAGATGGAAGAAACGGTGCCCGATGCGCCGGTACTGGCCTGCCTCGACGAATTCCCGGTTCTGGGATTCATGAGCCAGTTGCAGGATGCGGCGGGGCAGAGTGCCTCCTTCCACCTGAAGCTTTGGGTCATTCTGCAGGATTGGGGCCAGGGCAAGGCCTTGTATGGCGACCGCTTCGAAAGCTTCGCCGCCAATGCCGGGATATTGCAGGCGTTCGGCAATGTGGACCTGACGACGACGGAATACCTGTCGAAACGCCTCGACAAGACCGCCGTGGAAACGGTGCGGACCGGCGAGACGGCCTCGGAGCAAATTCAGAAGGGGCTGAAGGGCGAGAACAACGCGATCGAACTGTTCGATTTGATGCGTCCGGACGAGATCAGCCGCTACTTCGCCCGCGACGATAAGCACAAGCGCCAACTCATCCTGTGGTCAGGCAAGGCGCCGATGATCCTGCAACGCGTCGAGTATTACGATCCCGAGGGGCCGTTTCGCGGCATCTTTGCCGCAGCGACAGGCTGATCGGAATGAGGCGGCCACGGCCGGCACGAGGAATCCACGCGGTCGCCGCGTTCCGTCTCCCGCTAGAACGGATGGACTAATTGTTCATCCGTTTTTGCGAGGAGGTTAAGTCATGTCCACCGTAACGATATTCAAGCCGGTAAGCCGGACGTCGAATTCTCCGTTTCGGGGGTTTCCGAGAACCCGGGTTACCGTTGGCCCGGATGGTAAAACCACCACCGTGGTCGATGCATCCGCGCCGACGCCGCTACGCGCGCGTCTCTCGCTCCATGGCGGTATCGCTTCCGGCGTGATCCTGTTCGGATCCGGCACCTACGGTATGGTCGCCGATGACACCTTTACATTGGTATCGTTCGGCACGCTCTTCCTGACCTCGTGCATTACCGGCCCGGCTGCGTGGTACGGATTGCGCCAGCTGACCAAGAAACGCGCCGTGGTGACGTTCACCTCGGAACAAATCCATGTCCGAAAAACGTTCGGTTCGCGAACCTTCGAGCGGACGCATCCGCATGGCTTCGTCCTGCTGCCGCACGACAAGGCGGAGAAGGAACGCGACCGGCATGCGTTTCTCGAACGCAAGCGTCCGCCCAAATGGTGGTCCTGGAACCGCAAGAAGTACTACGGCGATTCTTTCCATGTCGTCCTGCAATGCTTCGGCGAGCGCTACGACATCCTCACGGTCCATGGCCGCAAGAAGGCGGAGAAGATTCACGCCCGCCTGCAGGCCTGCGACGCCGTTATGGACGGCACCGACTTCGGCGATAGTGGCGTGTCGCTCTCGCCCGATGCCGATTGGGGCGTCGAGGCCGGTGGCCTCTAAGGGCGCGAGGCGGCTTTGTTTACAGTAAAGGAGAACATTTTTGTCCGATCATAACGACATCGACGTCGCCACGGGGACCTCGGACTTGGGTCAAACCTTTGGCGATAGCGCCGTGGGACGGGAAGCCGTACCGGCCCATCCCACGCCCGCCATGGAGCCCGACACGGCACGCGCGGACAGCGGATCGCAATCACTGACGCAGTCCTTCAATCAGGATGCCCAAGAACCGGACCTGGCCCCAGCACCTGAGACCAGCGTATCGGCGACGGCCAGTGCCGAGATACAGGCCATCGAAGACGCCGAGCGCGCTCTTGCGCAGCATGACGACCGCTGGCGTGAACTCAGCGACCGCTTGTCGAACCGACCCGTGGCGGCACCGACGCTCGATATGGATGGCGGC
>JAJFJC010000092.1 GCA_021774385.1 Alphaproteobacteria bacterium | reverse complement strand
TACGCCGACGGAATACTCCCGTGCCGCTGTTTCTTTCAGCGCCGATGGTAATCTTAAACGGCGGTGGAGGAAAGCAACTCCGACAAATCGAACTTTCAGCGAATAGAATCTGTCAGCCAACACCACAGATAGTCCGCGAACGACCGCGCGACGTAAATATCGAATGCCGGCCCATCATCGTCCGTTTCGTCCGCTGCCTGATGTAGAATAATAGCGGCCTTTGCCAACGTTGTCTGGGCAACATCGCCGAAGGCAAAGGCTCGCGGATGCAGGTCCAATGCGCAGCCTTTGGCGAGTACCGACCGCGCCGACGAACCGGAAAGCCGAAAAATAGTCCGCGCATCACTGACATCGACGACGGACACATGCAGGTTGCGCAACGCGTCATTGAGGGTGTCCGCAACGGCCCCCTCGCTGCCGGGCGCGCACACCAGCATCCATTCGTCGGGGCCAAGCCAGAGCGCCGACACCGGCGGCGTCTCGCTCGACGTATTCGGGGCGAGCGGCAGGTCAATCTCTAACGCACCGCGCACCGCAGCGAGAAACTCGAGGTCGGCCGGATCGCCACGCAGATTTACCTTGCCTATGTCCATTTGCTCGGCAACGCGGACGTTTTGCCCTTCAATGGTTGGCGGTCCATCACCCGCAATATGCGAAAGAGGATTGCGCGAGCCTTCGATACTAGCCATTAAGCCGGCCCCCTTCCTCATCAAAGAAAACAGGCTTTGTTACGGTAACCTCGATGGTTCCGGCTGGCATCGGTGCGTAAAGGGTCTCCCCCATCCGGCTTCGGCCGGAACGGATCATGGCAAGTGCAATGGATCGCCCGAGATTTGGGCTGTAATAACTGGACGTTACATGGCCGATCATTTCCATCGGTGGTGCATCGGACACGTGCGCGACGATCTGGGCGCCTTCTTCCAGCACGGTTTCCAGATCGGTGGTAATAAGCCCAACAAGTTGTTTTCGGTCTTCGCGTACCGTGTCCAAGCGGTTAAGCGAACGGCGGCCGACGAAGTCACCCTTGGTCCAGTTTACGATCCATTCCATACCGAGATCGATCGGCGTTACCGTGCCATCGGATTCCTGACCGGCGATAAAGAAACCTTTTTCGGCCCGCAGGACATGCATCGCTTCGGTGCCATAGGGCGTAATGCCATGCGCCTCGCCTGCTTCCATAAAGGCATCCCAGACAGCGCGGCCATATCGCGCTGGCACATTGATTTCGAATCCGACCTCACCGGTGAAACTGACGCGGAGCACGCGGGCAGCGACGCCGGCGACCATCCCTTCCTGCATCGACATATGTGCAAACTCATCACCGCTCAGCGTCATATCCGGTGCCAATTCAGTGAGCAAAACTCGTGCCTTCGGGCCGCAAATGCTGATCGTCGCGAATTGTTCGGTCACCGAGGTACAGAAGACCTGCAAATCCGGCCATTCCGTCTGCAACCATTCCTCAAGCCAGGACAGCACACTCGCAGCATTGCCGGTCGTTGTGGTCATCAGAAAATGGTCCACGGCCAATCGTAAGGTGACCCCGTCGTCCATCACCATGCCGTCATCCCGCAACATCAACCCGTACCGACATCGTCCGACGCCAAGTTTTGTCCAGGCGTTTGTATAGATTCGGTTCAGGAATTCCGCCGCATCCGGCCCACGAATATCGATTTTACCCAATGTCGAGTAATCAAGTATGCCGACACCGTCCCGGGCCGCCTTGACTTCGCGGTCGACGGCCTGACGCATCGTTTCACCGTTGCGCGGGTAGTACCAGGCACGCTTCCATTGGCCGACATCCTCGAACTTGGCACCACGCTCGACATGCCATTCATGAATTGGCGTCCGGCGCACCGGATCGAACAGCGCGCCAACATGACGCCCCGTGATCGCGCCAAACGTTATCGGCGTATAGGGCGCGCGGAACGTCGTGACGCCGACGGCAGGGATTTCCGCGCCAAGCGCATTCGCGACAATCGCCAATGCGTTGACATTGCTCGTCTTGCCCTGATCCGTGCCCATGCCGGTCGTGGTATAGCGCTTGACGTGCTCGATCGAGTGATACCCCTCACGCACCGCCAAATCCAAATCCTTCGTCGTTACGTCGTTCTGGAAATCAACGAACATCCGTGCACCCTTGCGGTCGGTCGGTGCCCGCCAAACCGGTGTTTGGGGCTTATCCGCCGGCTCGCTCACGTTCGTCGGCGACGCGTGTTCACCTTCGAAGCCCGCGACGCGGGCGGCAGCAAGACCGGTCTCCGCCCCCTCGGCAATACATTGTGACAACGAGAACGCACCATTACACGCACCCGCTGACCGTATGGCTTGAACCGGTTCCCCAGGCACAAAGATGCCCCTGTCCGGTTCGAACACCAATTTTCCGCGCGCTTGCGAAAAAAGGTGCACCGCTGGGTTCCAGCCACCCGACATCGCAACGCAGTCGCATGTGAGATTCCGGACTGGTCCCGTAACGCCGTCACCCGCATCATTCATGCGCATGACGGAGACGCCTTTCACGCGATGGCGTCCGCTGGTCGCGACAACCGTATAGCCTTGTAGGGCGGGAATTCCCGCTTCCCGCGCGCGGCGCGGAAGGTCGCCTTCAACCTCGCTCCGCAAATCGATCACCGACTCGACCGCTATATCGGCCTCGGCCATATCCAGCGCCGCGGCGTAGGCACTATCATTATTGGTGAAGATCACCACGCGCGAACCAGGGCTAACGCCGTACCGGTTCACATAATCGCGGGCCGCGCCCGCCAGCATGACACCGGGCCGGTCATTTCCCGCAAACACCAGCGGCCGCTCCAAGCTACCGGTCGCCAAAACGATTTCCTTCGCGCGCAGCTTCCAGAGGCGTTGGCGAACTTCGCCTTCCGCGTCCTCCGTCGGCAGATGGTCCGTGATCCGCTCCATCAAGCCGACGAAATTATGCGCGTAATTCCCGTATGCCGTCGTGCGCGGAAGCATATTGACCTCTGGCATGTCGTTCAACTCGGCGGAAATCGAATTTAACCATTCGTCAGGGGCTTCCCCGCCTATTCGAACGCGGCGACCGTTCTCCGTCAGCAATGTGCCGCCAAACTCCGACTGCTCATCGGCGATGATAACACGTGCGCCTGTCGCGCCCGCCGCCCGAGCAGCGGCCAATCCCGCCGGCCCCGCCCCCACGACAAGAACATCGCAATGCGCATATTGATGTTCGTACCGGTCCGGATCACGGTCCACCGGCGCGCGGCCCAGGCCCGCCGCGTTGCGGATAATTTTTTCGTAGAACTTCCACAGACTCGCCGGACGCATGAAGGTTTTGTAGTAAAATCCCGCCGGCAGTAATCCCGACAAGCGGTCGTTGATGCCGCCGATATCGAACCACAGGGCCGGCCAGCAATTCTGACTTTTCGCGCGCAATCCCTCGAACAGCGCCGTCGTCGTCGCCCGCATGTTCGGATCCGTTCGGGCGCCCGCCCCGAGTTGAACCAGTGCGTTGGGTTCCTCCGCGCCGCTGCCGAAAATGCCGCGCGGGCGATGGTATTTAAAACTGCGGCCAACGAAATGAACGCCGTTGGCGAGTAGTGCGGAGGCAAGCGTATCGCCGGCATACCCGAAATAACGGCGGCCATTAAAGCTAAACGAGCGTTCGTCACCGCGATCGATGCGCCCTCCCGAGTGCAGGCGGTATCGTTGCCGTTTCACGATGACGGCTCCGGAACATCGGGTGGTGCTTCATCCATCAAATACACCGCAAGGATCTGGTCGCTGTCGGTATTGCGAACGATATGGAACCACCGCCGGCATCCATGAGCATGGCTCCAGCGTTCATAATGACGCCCCTTCGGATTCTGGCGCATGAACAGGTAATCCGCCCACGCCGCATCATCGATCGTATCGGCACCCGTCGGCCGCGCGATATGCGCTTCGCCGCCGCAATGAAACTCATTCACGTCCCGTTCGCCGCACCAGGGACAAGGGATATTCAGCATCGTTATCTCCTCTCCCTAATGCGCCACGGCGGCCGCGCCGTGTTCGTCGACCAGCGCACCGGTCGAGAAGCGGTCGAGCGAGAACGGTGCGTTAAGCGGGTGCGGCTCGTCGCGGGCGATGGTGTGCGCGAAGACATTTCCGGAACCAGGCGTCGCCTTGAAACCGCCGGTACCCCATCCGCAATTAATAAAAAGTCCTTCGATCGGCGTTTTGCCAATGATCGGGCTTGCGTCGGGACAGACATCGACGATACCGCCCCACTGCCGCAGCATCCGCAGGCGGCTCAGCATCGGAAACAGTTCGATGACGGCCTGCAGCGTTTCCTCGACGACATCGAAACCGCCGCGTTGAGAGTAGGAAATATAGCTGTCGATCCCCGCGCCGATCACCATCTCGCCTTTATCGGACTGGCTGATATAGGCATGCACCGCATTCGACATGACGACGGTGTCGAGGATGGGTTTCACCGGCTCGGAAACAAGTGCCTGT
>JAJFJC010000091.1 GCA_021774385.1 Alphaproteobacteria bacterium | reverse complement strand
AGACCCCATTTCAACCTTTGTGGCCATATCGAGTAGCGGCATCATATGGCAACCAAGAAAAGCGTCCGGAGCCGCCGGCAATTCCACGCCCGTCTCGCTCAATATCTTGGCTTCGTCAATATCCGTTCCGGCCTCTGAATTTGCGTCCTGCAAACTCCCGATATCTTCCGCTTCACCCAACATTTGCAGCAATAATCGGTCTGCTTTAGCCGGTGCGGTCATAATTAACGACACAACCATGGCGGTTGATAGTAGTATGAATTTATTCATTTTTTCCTCCCTGTTGGTACTGTTGAGGATAGTCGGTTCGTGATGGCGGCTAAAATCACAATAAGGTGAGCGTCGACCGGCCCGGAATGATGGGCTGCACGACTGGTACACCGGCCTTCTCTATCGGCTTTTCGAGATTTAGGGTTGTGTTTCGGCAAATAAGCAAATGGACGTTTTTCGCTCTAATCCTGCTCGCGGTAGTTGGCGTGGCGGCGGCAATATTTTTTGCCGTCGTTTCCGCACAATCAAGCGGGCTGCTATTGGACGAACGCCATGATCGGATACATCGATTGTTCGAATTCGCCCTTTGGTCGCAGAATCGCGTTCGTTCTTAACCTGCCATATTGGGTGTTCGCTTACGCCTGGATGATCGGCCTGAGTTCGCTTTGGAAACTAAAATTTAGCGGCATTGTTCTTGGTTTGATTGACATAGCCGTGCTGTTTCTCGGCGCCGCTTATCCCGTTGCCTGGTTACTCGGAAAGATCAAAACCAAACCGAGATGAGCCTCTTTCGAAGCAGAACTCGATTTCGCTCCCTAGCAGACGACCGAGGGCGGGATTAAATTTTCCAATTGCCGGCCTGCTTCTCTAGGATTGGCAGCCGTTGACTAGGCCAAGTTCCATCGCCTTGATCGCCAGGGCGACATATCTCGTGTAGACGCGGTTTTGTGACAGCCCGCCGCCCAGGAACCACAGGCCCTGCTGCGGGGTCGGCACGAACATATTGCTCAGCTCGCCCTGTTCGTTTAGGCCCCAGATTTGGCCGACCTTGTCGGCAATCTCGTCGCCCATCAGCTGACGCACCACATAGTCCTGATTGTGGTAGCCGGTCGCGGCCACGACCATGTCGGCTTTCTCAACGCGGCCATCCTTCATCAACAGCCCGTCTTCGACGAAACATTCGGCATCGTCCCATTGCAGTAGGCCGATCTCTCCACTGATGATCAACTCGGATGCACCGCAATTCAGATAATATCCGCCATGGCGTTCGCGCAGCTTCATCTGGTGCCCGGCGCCGTTGGTGCCGAAATCCAGCTTGAAGCCTCTCTCCCGAAGCCCTTCGTGCAGTTCCTTGTCGTGTTCCTTCATCTTCTTCACGTTCATTTGGTATCCGCGTTCAAGCAGGCTGAACGTCGGCGCGACACCCAGCAGGTCCGCGTCGTCGATCGGCAGGTCTTCCTCGTAGTAGATGAAGTTATTGAAGCCGGCGGCCTCGACGCTGACGACGCAGGACGAGCCGCGCTGGATCATCTTCACCTGCGCGCCGTGACCCTGCAGGTCTTGTGCGCAATCGTGCCCGCTGGTGCCGACACCGAGAACCAGGGTATTTTTGTCCTTGTACTTTTCGCCCGAATAAAAATCCTCGGTGTGGAGAACCTCTCCCTTGAAATCCTCGAGGCCGGGAACGTCCGGCGTTTTCTTGCTGCCGACGATACCGTTCGCGTAAATCACATGCTTCGGGTGGAACACGCGCTCGGTGCCGTCTTCGCGGCGCACGAGGGCGTTCCAGACGCCCTTTTCATCGTCGTACCGGCCTTCGATAAAAGTCGAGCTGGCCCAGATATTCACCTCCATGGCCGTGGCATACCATTCGATGAAGTTCGCCTGCATATCCTTGGAAATGTATTTCGGCCAATTCGGTGGATAGGGGAGATACGGAAAGTGGTTGATCGCTACTTGATTGTGCAACGCGAGTGAATGGTAACGGTTACGCCAGGCGTCACCGACATGCGGGTTTTTTTCGATCACCAGCGTATCGACGCCAAGCAATCGCAACCGCGCGGCCATCGTCACGCCGAATTGGCTGCCGCCGATGATCAGAACGGTAGGTTCCCGATCTTCAAAAGCCTGCTCCTTCTCGCGCAGGTCAGCCCAGTTGTCGCCGCCGAAGTTGCGTGAATAGGCGGACCCCGTAGGACGCCGTTTTTCGGTCGGTTCCTCGTGACCCTTTATTTCGGTCAACGAAGAGGAAAATACCCAGGCCTTCGACGGATTTTCCACCAGCAATCGGAGCACGCCGTTGCACCGTGCGACATCGGTTTCGAAGCTGAAGATCGCCTCGATCACATCGATGCCGATCCGGCCGACCCGGCGCGGTGGCGTTCGGCCTTTGGCGACTTGGAAATTCCGGGCATTCACATTTGGCTGACGCGCCATCAAGTCATCGACGATTGCCTCGCGGCTCTCATGCGGCGTCACTGTCCAGTTGAAGGCCAGCATATCGCGCCAATGGCTTTCATCGGCAAACAGGCCGGTTAAAGCGGCCCGATCGGCGCCACTTAACGCTTGCTCGAAGTTCGTGAGCCAGCGCGTGGCTAGTTCGACCTCGTTTGGGACTATGCTTGCAAGTTTGCTCATTTATTGCATTCCAAGGTAATTGCCGTGACCGTCTACTCGAAGGCGGCGACCTTCAGGTGCGGGCTTAGAAATGGCGCAACTTTCTTCAAATTCATTCAAAATCTGACGCGCTTACCCAAGATTTACTTTTACCTTTCGTTATGTAAAATGAAAAAATATTCAGTTTACCTGTATAAAAAGTAATACATGTCATCCGATAGAATTAAGCTGCGTCATCTAAGGTGCTTCCTGGCTGTCGCCAGCACGGGCGGCATAAGTACCGCAGCCACCGCCTTGTCTCTAAGCCAGCCCGCGGTGACCAAAACCATCAAGGAATTGGAGACCATTCTTGGTGGACAACTGATGACACGGGGGCGGGGCGGGGCAAAGCTAACCATACAAGGTGAGGCCTTCATGCCGCGGGCGGCTGCCTGCTTGGCGGAGCTAGACCGCGCGGTCGAAAGCGTTTCGACGACGCATTCCCGAATGAAATGGCGCGTGCATGTCGGTGCGATGCCATCGGTCGCGGCGAGCCTGATGCCCGGCGCTGTCCGACTCTTTCAAGACGACGGTCCCGCGGCCACGGTCAATTTCGTGACAGGGCGGATAAGTTATCTGATGGGCCTACTGCTTGACGACGAACTCGACCTGGTTGTCGGCCATATGCCGCCGCCGGACCAAATGGCAGGGTTCTCGTTCGAGCAACTTCATACCGAGCCATTCCTTTTCGTCGTTCGCGATGGCCATCCTCTTGCACAGACCCGGCCCTGCGATATCGACGCTCTCAAGCACTATGAAATTATCCTACCGGAGAACGGCTCGGTCGCTTATGCCCATGTGGAGCGGCTACTATTGGGGATTGGACTCGCCGGCGAACTGTTTTGCCGAATCGAGACGCTGGCGCCGACATTCCAGTGCGCGTTCTTGCTTGAGTCTGACGCAATCTGCGTCGTCGGAGAAGGGATGTTCGAACGCGAACTGGCGAGAGGAGACCTCGTCGCGCTGGCGATTGACACCTCGCACAGCGCGCATCCGGTCGGCATTACCGCAAAGCTGGACGCTCCGGTGAAACCAGGCGTGGAAGTAATGAAACGCGCAATCCATGCTGAAGTGGCGAAACGGCGGAAAAAGGGGCGCGGCTGAGTGCGGGATTGCACCGAACCCCGAGTGCGGTTGGGTAATCGAGCCGTGTAGCAACAATCCACGACGGGCTCAGTTCCTGCGATAAAGCCCGCTTGATCCGTGGCTGGGAACAGGACCGGTTTCGCCGCTTTCTCTGGTTGCCCGGTCTTGCGGACCGAGTAACAGCGAACCAATTACGATTTGGCGACGGTACTGGGGAGTAAGAGAGCCATCGCGAAGGTGCCTGTCGCGCCTACAGCCATCACGGCGAATAAGATGACGAAGCTCCATTCGGCGTGGATCCAGGCAATCAGCGGGACTGCCGTCGCGGCGACGGAAAAAGTGATTATGTATCGAAAGGCGTAGGCACGGCTGCGCCATTCGCTTCGTGTGACGC
>JAJFJC010000010.1 GCA_021774385.1 Alphaproteobacteria bacterium | reverse complement strand
GGCGAGAGCGCCCGTCAACAGGCCATGCAGCCGGTCATCCCATTCTATAATCTGCGTCATGTCGAACTCATTCCCTGTCCGGCAGAACTTTAGCGGCTCAAGATGGCGGAGTGCATTTGTTTTTTGCCGCATTGACGGAATATCATGAAGTAACGCTCGGCTGAGTGCGTTGAAACAAGATTGGATTGGGAGGAAACGAACATGGCAAATAGTGGCGCGACATGCGAATGGGTCGATCTTGGCAATGGGTTGAGAGGCTATTATGGGCGTCCGGCGGGTGAAGGACCTTTCCCCGCAGTCGTAGTTTATATCGAGGCATTCGGCGTCAACGGTCATTTCCAAAATCTCGCCGCGCGGTTCGCGGATGCGGGTTACGCGTCTATCACGCCCGACATCTATGACGGCGCTATCTATGAGTATGACGATTTGGACAACGCGATCGGCCATTTGAAACGCATGGATGACGATACCGTCATGGCGCAGACGGCGGCATCGGTTGATTTCCTGGAAGGCCGTGGCGAAGTGAAATCCGGTGATATTTTCGTGACTGGGTTCTGCATGGGCGGTCGTTACGCATTCTTGGCGAACGCCGCATTGGCATCGCGCTTCAAGGCGGCGGCCAGTTTTTATGGCGGCGGCATCGGGCCGGTTGAGGATTTCGCGGGCCGTAAGATCCTGCTCGATAGGGTTGGCGAGATGCAGGCGCCGATGATGTTGTGGTATGGCAGCCAAGACCAGTCGATCCCGGCGGAAGAGCATGGCCGCATCGCCGAGGCGATGACCACCGCCAACAAGCAATACACGATGACGGTCTTCCCTGACGTCGGGCACGGTTTTTTCTGTGAAGACCGGGCGAGCTACGACGCGGCGGCGACGCAAGCAGCGTGGGATGGCACGCTGGCGTTCTTTGCCGAGAATGTCGGCGGTTAAACCCGGTAGGCGTTAGATAGCACCAAGGGTTTTTGATCCTTGGTGCTAGCCACCGAGCATGTTATTAGGTAGCCACAGGACCATCTGCGAATAGGCAATAAGCAACGCGACAGTCGCGGCATCGCAGATGAAATACTACCAAATACCGTAAAAAAATTCCCCAGTGGAATACCGGGACGAACGCTGGAAACAACGAAAACGTTGATTCCGATCGGTGGTGTGATCAAGCATAATTTTTGTTGCCGCTACTGCATTGGCACCTTGAATCGGATACGTATTTTGGTGCCGAATGGCGGTCTTGTATCGCAAGGATTCGAACGGTACGGTCCCGCGACACGATGTACCGGAGATCATGGCAAACTCAATCGACGACACCGCGACGGCCTGGGAACCACCATGGACTGTTGAGGAGCGGCTCAAATTCGCGCTCGTACCGGTTTCCCTCTATATGCGTTATCGTATCGCCAAGGAGCGCCGGCAGGGCGAAGCGGAAGTCGCGCTTTTGCCGTTCCTAGCCGACCCGTCGCGGGTGAGTCTGGATATTGGCGCCAATAAGGGGGTCTACGCCTGGCTGCTGAAGGATTGCTCGCGGGCGGTTCACGCATTCGAGCCCAATCCGAAAATGTTTCGATTTTTGAGGCGGCTCGAAAGCGACCGGATAACCGTTTCACCGATCGCTCTTTCGAACGAGACCGGTCCCGCGATATTACGGGTTCCAAGGCATCGCCGGGGTGGATATTCCAATCAAGGCGCCAGTCTTAGTGACGTAAAGGTCGCCGATGATTATAGGGGCGTGTCGATCGATGCGCGGCGTCTTGACGACATGAATTTTACGAATGTCGGGTTCATCAAAATCGATGTCGAAGGATTTGAGCAAGCGGTTCTTGACGGCGCGCGCGATACCATCGCTCGGGACAAGCCGAGATTGTTGATCGAAATGGAAGAAGTTCATACAAAACAACCGATCGAGGATGCGATCGCCGATGTCGAGAATATGGGTTACCGGGGCGTTTTTATGCGCCGCGGGGTTCTGCATTCAATCGATGCATTTGATGGCGACCGGCATCATCGAAACGCCGAAGACCGGGCCGATTATGTTTTCAACTTCATTTTCTTGCCCAAAGCCGGATAGCCCGGTGCAATGAGATAAACTGTCAGTTGCTTATATATTCACGCAGATGCTCGGCTTCGTGTTCGAGTTCCTGTAACCGGCTTTTCACGGCATCACCGATACTGATAATGCCGCCAAGCGCACCGTCATGAACTACGGGAACATGGCGAATTCGGCGATCGGTCATCAACTCCATGACTGAATTCACGGTATCCTCCGGCGTACATGTTTTCACATCGCGCGTCATAAGTCCTTCGACTCTCTGATCGAGCAGGCTCGCTCCGAATTCGGCGAGACCGCTGACGATATCCCGTTCGGAAATGATGCCGCTAACGGTCTTACCGTCTTCGCTGACGATCAAAACACCAATGCGCTTTGATTTAAGCCGATCGACCGCATCGGAAACCGTGGCGTTTGGCCGAATTGTCTCCACGGCCGTTCCTTTGGATTTAAGGATTAGTTTTACATGCATGGACGTACCTCCGTTGTCTCGTGGACAGAAGATCGTCACCCTCGGTACCGCATGCAGCGGTTTCCCCCGAAGATCTAGTAGCAACTATGGACTAACTTGATACCGATCGCAATTCACATAGTTTCAAAATTATTCAGGTAGAATAAGGGAATGCGGCGAAATATTTCGAAATATCAGTTTAATTGATCAATTCTTGTCCGTAATTGAGCGCGTTCCGGCGCATTTGGCGGGAACTGCGTTATTGCGCGCTCCCACAGCGCCCTGGCTTCGCCCTTTCGGCCGGCGGTCGCTTCGGCTCCACCGAGAAACCACAACGCCTCGACATGGTTCGGCGCGATTGCCAATACCTTGCGCATCGTTTCGATTGACTCCGGGGTCTGCCTTTCACCGTTCACGGCACGGACCGTGCGCCCGTATAGAATTAGCAGATCGACATTTTTCGGTGCGACTTTCAGCGCCGCCGCCAGGGCCTCCTTCGCCTTGTCGGTCTGTTTCAATACCGTGTAAGACCGTGCGAGTTGGGTCCAACCGGTGACATCGTTCGGGTCGTCCTTGAGCCGTTCCGCCAATTGCGAGACCATCGATTGAATCATCGCCTGCTGGTCTTCCCGCGACATGTTCTGTGCCGCGGCAACTTGTTCTTGTGTTGGTCCGCGCGGGTTTTCACCCTCGAGCTTCAGTTCACCGGCGAGAACGGCCAGCTTTTGTGTCGGGAAAGGCGCCGCCTTGAAAATCTCTCGGGCCTTGGTTAGGGCGGCTTGGGCCTTATCTGTTGCGCCCATGACGCTATAGGATCGGATCAATTGCATCCATCCTTGGAAGTCCTTTGGGTTTTCCTTCAAACGTGCGGCTAGACCTCTCACCATTCCACGAATTCTTTCGCCGCGCTCTTCTGGTGAGAGTGAAGCGGCATCGGCGACATCGGCGTCGGTCGGGCCTCGCTGTGGCTGCGTCCCAACTGGAGGTCTTGAGCCACGCGGTGGTTGAGGTTTCGGCATGATCGTGGCCACATCAAGGCCCAACGCCGTCGCGGCGGCGTTAATTCGGGCCCGAGTGCTGGGCAACCAGGGTGCGTCGGCAGGCGAATCCGCGACCAATGCCACCCAAAGATCTACGGCCTTCTGTCTGTCACCTGCTTGTTCTTCCGCCAATGCGAGATAGAACCGCGATCGCGGCTCGTTCGGCTGAAGCTTCAGTGTTTCCTCGAACGCGGTCCGGCTTGCCGGTGTAACCACTTCACCAGCCGCGAGGAATAGGGCCTCGCCATATCCGGAGGTCAGATTGGCGTTCCCGGCGTCGAGCCCCAATGCCTTCTCATAGGACGTCACCGCAGCAGGGTAACGCTGCATCGATAAATAGGTCCGCGCCAGGAGAACCCATCCATTCAAGTCGTCCGGATTTTCGGCGAGACGGCTGGATAGTTTCGCCGCCGCCGCTTCCAAATTCATCGGCGTGCCTTGGCCGGCCGTTTGCGCGCGCTCCGATGTGCGTTCCGCAAAAGGAATCCCGACGATATTTGGTGCCCCTTGTATCGCATAGAGTCCCAGCGCACCGCCCGGTACCGCCAGGGCCAAGACCGCGGCGAGGAAATATTGAGCAGTGCTCGCCTTATTCGGTATGATTGTCGTTTGGATCCGTCGGCTATCGGCATGAAGGAGACGCCGCGAGATTTCCGTTTTCGCGGCTTGGGCCTGTTCGGCGGACAGGAGGCCACGGTCATAATCCTGACCAACCTGATTAAGCTGATCCTTATAGACCTCGATATCGTATTCTGCCGCGTCTTCGCCCGCGTCACGCCGCCAAAAAAGGGGAATAAGCACAATGGCCGTGCCGACGATGGACATTGCGGCGGCAATCACCCAGACGGTCATGGTCGATCCTCATCGAGCAGGCGGGCCAACCGTTCGCGTTCGTCGCCGCTAAGGCGGGCGGTTAAATCTTCGCCTTGCGCTATTAGTCTTTGACGGCGGCGGAAAAAGACCGACAAGCCGATTACGGCGATAATGAAAATGCCAACCGGTCCAAACCACAAGATATATGTCGATCCTTTAAACGGCGGTTTCAACATGACGAAGTCACCGTAACGCGCGATTAGAAAATCGAGGACCGCTGTGTCGCTGTCCCCGGCTGTGAGGCGCTCGCGCACAAGAATTCTAAGGTCGCGCGCCAAATCCGCGTTCGAATCGTCGATCGACTGGTTTTGACAAACCAGACATCGAATGTTCTTCGATAAAGCACGCGCCCGTTTTTCCAGAAGTGGATCCTTCAAGACTTCGTTTGGCAAAACGGCATTGGCGCTTGTTAGTGGTGCAAGGATTAGCGCGATGCAGATGAGAAGGGCTCTCACTTCTTCAACTCCGTGATCAACGGCAAGATCGTTTCCTTCATCACTTTAGGTAAGATTGGGCCAGCATGGCGGTAGCGGATGCGGCCTTCCTTATCGATTATGTAGGTTTCCGGAACGCCATAGACACCCCACTCGATGCCGACGCGCCCGCTGAGATCAAAACCTATTCGTTGGTAAGGATCCCCTAATTGTGAGAGCCAGGCGACCGCTTCGGATTTTATGTTTTTGTAGTTGATCCCATAAAGCGGCGTATCGTTCTGCTGAGAAAACCGCATAAAAACCGGGTGCTCTAACTTGCAGGGAACACACCAAGACGCGAAAACATTGACGATTTTTACTTCACCTCCCAGGTCGGTGTTCGCCAATCCTGGTTCGCCATCTCGAAGCGGTGGCAACGTGAATTCCGGAGCGGTTTTATCTATTAGCGCCGATGGCAGGTTGCGAGGATCCTTGGTCAAGCCGATGGCGAAATAAACCGCGATGGCGCCGAACAGGAGGAGCGGCAGAATAAAAATCAAACGTGGCATGATTGGTTACTCGGCGGGCGCCGGTGCGCCTGCTGGAACGGATTGGCGACGCGTTGGCGCACCAACTCTCAAGCGGCGATCGGTTAATGATACGAGGCCGCCGAGGACCGTTATCATGCCGCCAAGCCATAGCCATGGCACGAGCGGCTTGAAGTAGACTTTGGCGATCCAACGTCCCTCGCCGTCGGGTTGGCCCAAGACCGCATACAAATCGGAGATGCCGTCACTGTAAATCGCTGATTCCGTGGTTTCCGTCCCCTGAACAAGATAGCGGCGGCGTTCTGGCGCCAATGTTGTTACTATCTCGCCACCTTCGCGTACCGTAAAGACGCCTCGCTGGGCGACGTAGTTTGGGCCGCGGACATTATCGACATTGCGTAAACTAAATTCATAGCCGGCGATCGAGATGGAATCGCCTACGCGAATGCTCTTGATTGCTTCGTCCTGCCATATCGATGCGCCTGTCGCGCCGGCAACTAGAATTGCGAAGCCGAAATGCGCAATCATCATGCCCCACGCGGATCGCGGTAGGCCGATGGCGCGGCGAATAACGTCCTGCCAATTTGACCGGCCGATCCCGATTCGCGCGCCAAACTCGATGCAAACACCGGCGGCTAGCCAGGCCGCGAGGCCGAGGCCGATAGCGCCGAAAATCGAACGGCCCCAGGTAATGTAGGCCGCGACGGTGGTAACGACCACGCTCACGACAAGTGCGAATTTCAAACGCTGCAAGGCGCCGGTGAGGTCGCCACGCTTCCAGGACAGCAAGGGCCCAATTCCGAGCGCGATGATCAGTGGGATCATCAGCGGGACAAAGGTTGCATTAAAGAAGGGGGGGCCAACGGAAATTTTGTCACCCGTGATGGCATCCAGCATCAGAGGGTACAACGTCCCAATAAAGACCGTGGCGGCCGCGGTTGTCAGAAGCAGATTGTTCAGGATCAAGCTTCCTTCGCGGCTAATCGGCGCGAATAGGCCGCCGCCTTTCAATTGCGGTGCCCGCCAGGCGTAGAGCAGCAAACTGCCACCTATCGCGATGATCAAAAGTGCGAGGATGAAAACACCGCGTTCCGGGTCCGTCGCGAAGGCGTGCACGGACGTCAGAACACCGGACCGCACAAGGAAGGTGCCGATCAGACTGAGTGAGAAAGTAAGAATTGCAAGCAGAATGGTCCAGGTTTTCAGAGCGTCCCGTTTCTCGACGACGACAGCGGAATGCAGTAATGCCGTGCCGACGAGCCAGGGCATGAATGACGCGTTTTCAACCGGATCCCAGTACCACCAGCCGCCCCAGCCGAGCTCGTAATAAGCCCACCAGCTTCCGAGCAATATGCCGGCGGTGAGAAAAACCCAGGCGAGTAACGTCCATGGCCTAACCCAGCGCGCCCAGGCGGCATCGACCTTTCCTTCGATGAGTGCCGCGATGGCGAATGAGAACGCCATCGAAAACCCGACATAGCCGAAATAGAGCATCGGCGGATGCAACGCCAGGCCGATATCTTGCAGGAGCGGATTGAGGTCTCGGCCATCGATCGGCGGTGGGCTTAACCGTTCGAAGGGATTCGAGGTCATGAGGATGAACAGCAGGAATGCGAAGGCAATCATCGACTGGACGGATAGGGTCCGTGCTTTCAACGTCGGCGGCAAGTTGCCGCCGAACAAGGCGACCATGCATCCGAACAAGGCCAGAATGAGGACCCAAAGAACCATCGAGCCTTCGTGATTGCCCCACGCGGAAGAGATCTTGTAGATCATAGGCTGCAGTGAATTGGAATTCTGCGCGACGTTGATGACGGTGAAGTCGCTGACCGCGAAACTATATATCAGGCACCCAAACGAAGTGCCGATACACAAGAACTGAATGATCGCTGATGGCGTGGCGGTGCCCATCCAACCGTAATTAAGTCTTGCCGCGCCGACGAGGGGCAAAAATGCCTGCACCAAGGCCATGATAAGCGCCAATATCAAGGTGAAATGGCCAATTTCGGCGATCATTTCGACGGTTCCTTCCACTGGCCTGATTTCTTCAAAGCGTCGGCGACTTCCGGTGGCATGTAATTTTCATCATGCTTCGCGAGAACCTCGGTGGCAACGAATATGCCGTCGGGGCCCAGCCTTCCTTGGCTTACCACCCCTTGCCCTTCCCGGAACAGGTCTGGCAGCAGGCCCGTATACCGTACGGCAACGGTGTTGCTTAAATCAGTAATGATGAATTCCGTCGTGACGCCATCGGATGCTTTCTTAACGCTGCCTTCCTCGACCAGGCCGCCAAGCCGCAGGAACTGATTAGGATGAAGTTCCTTTTCCTTCAGATCGGTAGGGCTATAGAAGAAGACGATATTGTCCTGGAACGCGGTCAGGACCAGTGCTGCCGCCACACCGAGCATTGTTAGGCCCGCGAGAACGGCGTAAAGGCGCCGCCGTTTTCGGGTTGCTGGCGTGCGGCCGGAGGTCGTGGCACTCATGTGTCGGTCTCATCGATTGCGTCCCCGCGTCGTTCGGCGCGGAGTGTTTGAAGGGTACTTTCGTTGCGCCGCAGATCGCGTAGCGACAGTATCAGCAGAACCGTTAGAATAAGAGCCGCGAGCAAATAGGCTGGCCATATATAGGAGCCATATCCTCCCATCGCAAAAAAATCCGAGAGATTTTCCATTAGCTATGAACCTGACCAAGACGGATGTTTCGAATCTTTGCCGCGGCAATTTCACTGCGTAGCCGGACGATCATGAGGGCGAAATAAAAGGCGGTAAATCCAACGGCCATAATGAGCAAGGGCCATAACATTGATGGATGAATCGCCGGACCGCTCAATTTAACGACGCTGGCCGGTTGATGCAGCGTGTTCCACCAGTCGACGGAAAATTTGATGATCGGTACGTTCACCGCACCGACAAGGGCGAGAATGCTGGCGGCACGTTGGCCACGTGTAGGGTCGTCAAAAGCGTCGATGAGCGCCATATAACCGACATATAGAAACAACAGGATCAGGACGGATGTCATCCGCGCATCCCATTCCCACCATGTACCCCACATCGGTTTACCCCACAGCGAGCCGGTTGCGAGACAGATTACGGTGAAACAGGCCCCAATGGGGGCGCTGGCCTTGGCCATGAGGAATCCCAGAGGGTGCCGCCAGATAAGAGCCGTCGCACTAGCGATCGCCATAGAGGCGTATACGAATAATGCCATCCAAGCGGATGGGACGTGGACATACATGATCCTGACGGATTCGCCTTGCTGGTAGTCCGGTGGCGCTTGGAAAAGGCCTAAATATAGGCCCGCCGCCATACAAAGTACGGAAAGCGCGCTAATCCACGGTAACAATGGATTAGCGATGCGGAGAAATTGGTTCGGGTTCGCGAATCTATGCATGGGAGTTTATATAATAATGAACCTTCACAACGCCAAAACCCTTTTCGTCGCACCTAAGGTTAGTGCCTGTTTTCATGATTAAACACACTACTTAAGTGCACTCGCCCACTCTATTAACGGCGTTCAAGTGAAATTATCGGAATATGGCTAAAATCCGCCGTTGCTGAAGTGAAATTATCGTGCGTGGCATCCGATGAAGCGGTAACGGCTATAACAACCCCGGCGATCGCCATACCGGAGGCGCATTAACGGATTTCCGCCCGCGTCAATTCAGGGCTTGCCGTATCGCGGACGCGCTTGCCCAGGGCGCGAGCGGCAGCGCCGCCGCCAAGATCGCCGCGAGGAATAAAATATGAGGTCGTGTTGGCAGCGACATCGCGGCCGCATCAATCGCGCCAACGGCAAAGATCAGAATCGGGATGTATAGCGGTAAAACAAGGATCGAGACCAATACGCCCGCGCGGCGTGCGCCGAGCGTCAGCGATGCCCCGATCGCGCCGATCAAACTCAAGGTCGGTGTGCCCAGTATCATAACCGAGAATAAGGTAAGATAGCCTCCCGCGGGCATGTTAAGGAGCATAGCGAGTATTGGCGCGGCTAGGATGAGTGGTAATCCCGTTACGAGCCAATGCGCGCCGGCTTTGGCCAGGACGATTATCTCCAACGGAAGCGGACAAAGCGCCAACTGTTCGAGCGAACCATCCTCGTAGTCATTTAAAAACATCCGGTCGAGCGATAGGAGGGTCGCCAGCATCGCGCAGACCCAGACAACTCCCGCGGCGATTCGGGCTAGAATGTTGCTTTCCGGTCCGACACCAAATGGGAAAAGCGCAACCGTAATGACAAAAAACATCACAACGACCATGATGTCCGAGCCTTGTCTCAAGGATATTCGGAGATCGCGTGCGAGAATATGGAAGGCGGCGCGTATCAAAACGGATTAACCTGTGTAAAATCGTCCAGCGCTAACGCCATGGCGTCTTTGATTCCCAGATCACTGTGAGTCGACAAGATAACGGTTCCACCTTCCGCGCGATGCGCGTCGATCAGTTCAACCAATACCGCGACAGAAGCGGAATCCAAAGCCACCGCTGGCTCGTCGAGCAACCACAATGGCGCTGGACTGGCGGAAATCCGCGCTAAATTCAGTCGACGCCGTTGGCCGGCCGACAGCAAACGGGCCGCGGTATCCGACAGTCGCGCCAATCCAAATGTCTTCAACGCCGCTTCGACCGCTGCGTTGCCACCCCTTACGCCGGCCCAGAATGCTAAATTCTCCGCGACCGTGAGGACCGGTTTTACGGCATCAAGATGACCCACATAGTGGAGCGTGGATCGGTGGTGTACTGGATCATCGGTAATCGGTTCGCCATCACGCCGTAGCGTACCGCGTGCGGGCGGTAGCAAGCCTGCCATGAGGCGCAACAAACTGGATTTACCGCTGCCGTTGGGCCCCGATAAAATCAGGGCATCTCCTCTCGAGGTTGAAAACTTAAGGTCGGAGAACACGATTCGCTCTCCGCGTATACAAAGCAGATCTTCACCGGAAAAGCATGGAGGCGTGGTTTGCGGCATGGTGTTGATGTGTCGGAACGATGATGGAAGCAGATATATATCATAAAGGTGGCGTGACCGCGCCTGGGATTATTCATGCAGGTAAAATAGGGAGCGGCTGCCAGGGGTGGGCTGGCGGCCGCTCCCAGGTCGCGGTCAAATCGACCGCGGAGCGAGACTGATGGGATCAGCCCCGACTGAGAGGGGAGGTCTCAGCAGCCTTTAAATTTGCAGGGGGATGTGGCGAATTAAGGCCCGGAATAGGGCAATATTATGTCATTCCGTCCGGCACCGCCGTCCGGGTCAATCTTCGGTTTGTTCGTTGCCGATATGAAACAATGCTTGTCGGCTTTCTGGGTTGATTTGCCCGGGTCCGTTTGCCGCGAATGCGGCGAGATAACCGGCCGTCGCACTGAGCTTGGCTTCGACGGTTGGCAAATTGCCAGCGCCATTGGCGCCGCCGTTTGACAGGTCGGCGTTATGTTGCCATTCCGCGTGTTCAAATATGGCATGGCAGTAGGCCACCGCCGCGGCGAGGTCCGGCCCTAATAGGTCCAAACGCGACGCATTAGCTTCAAAAACTGGACGGGTCGAAAAGCCAGCAATATCGCAGCCAGAGTTGGAAGCATTGGGTCGATAAACATTTTCCGGACCGCCATGCGTATGCGACGGCGACTGGGTGGCAAGCCATTGGCTTAGGGCTATAAATTCTCCGTGCATCGCGGCAGCGAGTACCCGCGCCTCATCGATTTCCGATGCCACCCGGTCCTCGCGTTTTGCGCGCGCGTGATAAACGATCGCGGCGGCTATGCCCAACAAACCTATTACTGTGCCGCTGAAAGCGCCCACGGCCGCGTTCAGCCCCGGAGGCATCGTTTCCAGCCAGAACCTTACCTCTGGATTAAGGAGGGCAAACGCAACCGTGGCGATGGCCAAAAACACCATCGATCCGGCAAACGCAATTGGTTCTGGAAGCAGTTTCTTCATGGGATCACTTTGGCGGGTAAAGGCGTTTCGTGCAATTTAGGATCGGTGCAAATGAGGAGGCTGGTAGGTTGCGGAAAATTTGTAGAGCTTTCCCTGGTAAAAAGGAACCTGATAAAGCGTTCGAACTTTACCCAAACGCGACTATTCGTATTTCCGAATGTCGTCAATGATTTTGCCGTCATTTGGAAGAACGCCGGGTTGGGCGAACTCAATGGCCGCCCTTACCTTGCATTCCGCTTGAAATGCCTCGGCAATCGTCGTCGCTAGCGCCTTGTCTTGCAGTTCGGTTTCACAACGCAGCGTCGCCGTGTCCAAACCGCCTTCTTCGCCAACAACAAGCCGCATTCGGATTATCACGGCATGTTTTTTCAGCATCCGATCGATTTGGACGGGATCAACGAACATGCCGCGCACTTTGGTGCGTTGGTCTGCTCGTCCCATCCATCCTTTGATTCGGGGTGCCGTTCGGCCGCAAGGGCTGCGTCCCGGAAGTATCGCCGAAAGATCGCCCGTGCCAAAGCGGACGAGCGGGTAGTCTTCATTCAGCAAGGTAACAACCACCTCTCCGACATCGCCTTCCGCGACCGGGTCACCGGTCCCTGGGCGCACGATCTCAAGGATAAGTCCCTCGTCGATGATCATCCCTTCCTGGGCTTCCGATTCATAGGCGATATTTCCGACATCGGCCGTGCCATACCCCTGCAACACCTGAATGCCGCGTTCCGTGTATTCCTTGCGCAGCGGAGGCAGCAGCGCGCCACCACCAACGAGCGCTTTTTTTATGGAAGAGGCGTCGGAACCAAGTTCGTCGGCCTTGGCAAGGAGAATTTTTAGAAAATCCGGTGTGCCGGCATAGCCGATTGGGCGGAAATGGGCGATTGCCTGAACCTGTATATCGGTTTGACCGACGCCGCCGGGAATGACGGCACAGCCGACGGCGCGAGCGGCCGCGTCGAAGAGAAACCCCGCCGGCGTTAGATGATACGAGAAACAGTTGTGAACGATATCGTTTTTACGAAAGCCTGCCGCGAAAAGGGCTCTGCCCATGCGCCAAAAATCGGCGCTCTTGCCTTCTGGCTCCGCGATCGGGCCTGGTGATAGAAACAAACGGGCCATTTGACCGGCCGGTGTCGCGGTCAGCCCTCCGAAAGGCGGCGATGCCGCTTGTAGCGCGATCAGTTCGCTTTTTCGGGTGACCGGTAATTGGGCGAGAGCCGCTCGACTGTCAATATCCGCAGGCTCGACGTCGGCTAAAACCGAAGCATAACCCTCGGTCGATTTCGCGAGGGAAATTTGCTTTGGTAGCGCTGCCATCAGCGCTTCCTCGCGCGCTTCAGGGGCACGGATTTCGAGTTCGTCAAAATATTCGGTCAATTTAGCGCTCCTAAGTTTGTGCGCTATCCGCAGGAATTAAAGCCAGCGCTTGCGCCGTCGGTAATGTTTGACGTCGCGGAAGCTTTTGCGGCCACTACCCGACAATCCAAGATAAAACTCTTTCACATCCTCGTTTTCTCGTAAATCCGAGGCCTTGCCGTCGAGCACGATCCGTCCACTCTCCAAGATGTAGCCATGGTCGGCGAACCGCAAGGCCATATTGGTGTTTTGCTCGGCGATGAGGAAGGTGACGTTCTCATTTTTGTTGAGCTGTTCGACAATGCCAAAAATCTCTTCCACCAATTGTGGCGCGAGGCCCATGGATGGTTCGTCCAGCAAGATCATTGACGGTTTGGCCATCAATGCGCGCCCGAGGGCAATCATTTGCTGTTCCCCGCCGGATGTATAGCCCGCTTGGGAACGCCGGCGTTCCTTGAGGCGCGGAAAATAACTATAAACTTTCTCTAGATCCTGATTGACGTTCGCCCGTCCGTCGGAACGCGTATAGGCACCGGTCAACAGGTTTTCCTCGACGGTGAGATGTTCGAAGCAGTGCCGGCCTTCCATGACCTGCACCACGCCCTTCTTGACGAGGTCGTGTGGCGTCAGCGTATCGACCCGCTCGCCAAGATATTCGATCGATCCCTTCGTAACATCGCCCCGCTCCGCCTTCAGTAGGTTTGAAATCGCTTTCAATGTCGTCGTTTTGCCGGCGCCATTCGCGCCCAGCAACGTAATGATCCCACCTTTGGGAACGTCAAACGAGACGCCCTTTAGAACCAGAATTACGTGGTTGTAAATGACTTCGATGTTGTTGACGGACAGAACTATTTCGCCGTTTTCACTCATGGCCTCAGGTCCGATTCTTGGCGTTAACTGGGTCTACTAAATTTACAAATGAATGTTGTATCAAGAAATTGCGGGGCACCGAACGAGTGGCCGGCACCCCGCATTTGCTTCTTGCGAAACTATCGTTTGGACAGACTTAGTTGCAGTCTTTCCGCTTCTCATAGTTCCATTTTTTTGCTTCCTTGGCAGCCGCCGCTTCCAGCATTGGCCGGACGGTTTTGCTCATCGGCGAGATCCAGTCGGAAATTATTTTCCATTCCGTGCCGGTCCATTCCTGGAACAGGACCGGGCCACTGCCTTCGTGATCGGCGCAGGAAACCTGGATCGGTTTGCCGAAGCCCGCCATGCCCAATGCCGCGAGGCGTTTTTCGTCGAGGTTCAGATTCTCAAGACCCCAGCGCATCTCCTTGCCACCGATTTTGGTACCATGTTTCTTGATTGCGGTACGTGCCGCTTCAACGACCAGCATCGCGTTGAACATGCCACGATTGTAGAGCACGTCACCGAAGTTGCGCTTCTTGGCGGCTGCCATGTCGTTGTTGTAGACATGCTTCAAAAGGTCCTTATGCACATCCGCGAAGGCGCCCGGCGCGTGGAACGTGGCGGCCCGGTAGCCTTTGGCTTTTTCACCTGACGGCCCGGTGTCAAGTTCATCGCCGGACCACCACACACCGATGAATTTGTTCATCGGGAAGCCAAACTCATGCGCGCGGGACACGGCCGTCGGATTCATAACGCCCCAGCCCCATATGAACAGGTAGTCGGGATTCCAGCGTGTAATCTTGCGCCATTGGCTGCGTTGATCGGCCATCTGTTTGCCGGGAACTGCCCAATGTTTGAATGTGTAGCCGAATTTTTCGCCAAGTGCCTCAAACAGGGGAATTGGCTCGCGGCCATAACCGGATTCGAGGAAGATCAAGCCGATCTTCTTGCCCTTCAACTTGTCCATGCCACCAGATTCGGCGCCGACATATTTAATAAAGGCCGAAGCTTGCGACCAATAACTTGTCGGGAAGTTGAAGACCCACGGGAAATACCGGCCATCCGCAGCACCACTCATACCATAGCCCATGGACAGGAACGGTATTTCATCACCGGGCGCTTTCGGAACCAGCTTATATACAAGACCCGTGCTGTTCGGGTGCGAGATGATGCTGCCCTTGCTCTTTAGGCGCTCATAGCATTCGACGCCGCGGTCGGTTTTGTAACCGAATTCGCATTCTTCGTACTTGATGTCGACACCTTCGACGCCGCCGTCGCGCTTTTGGACCATGTCGAAATAGGCCGTATAGCCATTCGCTATTTTCGCGCCACCTGGTGCGAAAGGACCCGTGCGGTAACTAAATACGGGAATAAAGATCGAATCTTTTGCGACCGCGGGTGCGGTTGCGAAGGAGCCGATGGTCACCGCAGTGGCCAACAGCCCGATTGCCAGATGTTTAAGTTTCATTGTTTCCTCCCTGAATAATTAAGCTTCCAAGTCGCTCAATTTGCTTGTTAGTTCAGAACCGTAACATGGTCTTCAAATTTACAAAGCACA
>JAJFJC010000090.1 GCA_021774385.1 Alphaproteobacteria bacterium | reverse complement strand
CAGGGCACGTTTAATTCAAACCCTTGGTGGCGGTAACGAAGGCTGACATGCCGCGTCAACGTTCTTGCCGCCGCAGGCACGCGCTCGCGGTTGAACCATGAGACCGCTTCGGATTCCAATTCATCATAGGTCATGGCCATTCGGGCATGATCGTATTCTGGCGGCACTTCCAGGCAGGTACGGGCATAGTCGGCACGGAACTGCGAGACCAGCAGCCCCATCGCCGAAAGGACTCCCGGAAACGGCGGTACTATCACGGTCTTCGCACCGAGCAATTTTGCCAGGGAACCGGCATGGAGAGGCCCCGCGCCACCGAAGCCGATGAGCGCAAAATCCCGAGGGTCGTGGCCGCGCTCCACGGAGATGACGCGAATGGCGCCGACCATATCATTGTCGCTGATCGATAGGATGCCGCGCGCAGCTTGTTCGACGTTCAAACCGAGGGGACGCGCGACACGGCTTTCGATTGCGGACCGAGCGGCATCGACATCAAGCAGCATAGTGCCGCCGAGCAGATAGGGCGGCAGGTGACCAAGCGCGAGATGGGCGTCGGTAATTGTCGGTTCTTCGCCGCCGCGTCCATAGCAGGCGGGGCCGGGGTGGGCGCCGGCGCTTGCCGGACCGACGGTTAGCGCGCCGGTATCGGAAACGCGCGCAATCGATCCACCGCCTGTGCCGACGGTATTGATATCCAGCATCGGAAAGGAGAGGGGCCAATCGCCGATTCGGCCATTGTTGGTCAAATCGAAACTGCCATCCTTGATAAGGCATATGTCGGCGGAGGTGCCGCCGATGTCGATCCCGATGACATCCTTGAAGCCTGCCGCGTCCCCAATGAACCGGGCACCGACCACGCCTGCCGCTGGGCCGGATAAGGCCGTGTGTGCGGGGACTCGTTCCACTTCTGCCGCGCCGACCACACCGCCATTCGACTTCATAATCAGCAATGGCGCCGTGGCTTCCGCTTCAGCAAGGCGTTCCGCCAACTGCGCGACATATCGCGACACGGCGGGCATGACATAGACGTTGAGGACCGTCGCGATGCTCCGCTCATATTCGCGAAAGACGCGCAGGACATCGGACGACAGGGATATGAGCGCGTCCGGGTGCTCCTCGCGGACCAGCTCTCCGGCGCGCAATTCGTGTTTTGGATCGACGAAGCTGTTGAGGAAGCAAACAGCAATGGCATCGACGCCACGTGCGCGCAATGTCCGCGCTGCTTCCCGGACCGCTGTTTCATCGAGTGCCGACAATACGCCACCCTTGGCATCAAGCCGTTCCGGAATTTCAAGGATGCGCTCCGGCGGGACCGGCCGCGTTGGTTTTATCCAAGCGAAAAGGTTGGCGCGGCGGGGTATGTCCTGCCGGCCGATCTCAAGAACATGTTTGAATCCGGCGGTCGTGAGCAGACCGACTTTGGCGCCTTTGCCTTCGAGAATGAGGTTGGTCGCGACCGTGGTGCCGTGGAAGACCTGTGACATCTCGTGCGGCGAAAGTGCCGCTTGTTCCAGGGCCGAGCCAATCCCATTCATGAACCCACGGGAGGGATCGTCTGGCGTTGAAGGGGTCTTGGCCGTCCACATCCGACCGGATAGGCGATCGAAAAGCGTGACATCGGTGAAGGTGCCGCCAGTGTCGACAGCCACGGCGAACCGCATATCGGACGCGTCCGTATCCCCACTCATTCGAGGACATCCCGATAGGTGCCCCGGTGGAACATGCCGTCCACGGCGGGGCGATCCTTGCGTCGAACACCTGTCGCCGCCTCGTCGACGGTTTCGCCGTCCTCGTTCAGAACCACGCCGTAGTCACGCTCCGCGGCTTCGCGGCTGACATAACTGCCAAGCACGTCCGCCAGGACGAGTGCCGGTTCCCGGTCGAAGGGATGGCCCCACCCGCCGCCGCCGCCGGTTTCCAGGCGCAGCACGTCGCCCCGCACGAGCACATTGCCGTCGCTGAATGGTTCCAACTCCCGCTCCTCCGGGGTGCCCGGGTTGACCACGGCGCGTCCGGCGCCGCCGTTTTTGCCGCCATGGACGCCCCATGCGGGTTTGGTAACCCCGTCGATCCGTATCGAGAATACGGCCTTTTCGGCGAGTAGTTCGATTTCGCGGACGATGCCGCAACCTCCCCGCCACAGGCCCGGGCCGCCCGAGTCGCAATTGATTCCGTAGGCGTGTATGCGCGCCGGGTAGGAGAGCTCGACAAGCTCCGCCGGATAATTTTCTTGCGCCACGTAATAAACGGCATTGATACCGTCGGCGTAGGGCCGGGCACCGTATCCGACACCGATGCCGTCGGTCAGCAGAAACGGTTCACCATCTTCACCAATGCCGCGCGCGAAGTAAATGACATAGGCGCAATTGGCTGCCGTCGCATCGCCGCCGGCCGCATTAACAAGGCCCATACTGGCGCTGAGCAGCCGCATCATGGTGAGGCCGCGCTGGCCCAACGGCGCCGGCCAACGGGGTTGCAGGACGCTGCCCTCGCGCAGGATAACCTTGTCGATGGCGCGCCCCGCCCCCGCATTCAGCAATAATGTCGGATCCCCTGCCAACAAATACATGGCGATCATCGCACGCGGTACCGCCGGATTGACCAGGTAGTTGATGGGCCCTGGGGCCTGATCGTCGCTATCCGAGAAGTCGAGGACCACGCCATTGTCATCGACGCTGAGTTCAAGGCTAAGCTTATAAGGCCCGTTGCCCTGACCATCATGATCGAGCGCGTCCGTGAAGCGGTATCGTCCCGGCGCGAAGGTTTCCCGTAGGCGTTCCGTCGCCGCCCGCTCGGAGCGCTCGCCGAGTTGCCGGAAAGCGTCGATCACGACGTCCTTTTGGAACCGTTCCGCCAGCTCGATGATTCGGCGCTCACCGAGCCGAACGGCCGCGAAACAGGCACGCGTGTCCCCTTGCGAAATATCGGGAAACCGTGAATTGCGATAGAAGATGCGTAACAATTCCTCGTTCAAGACGCCTTCGCGCGCGAGCCTGACGGGCGGGATGATGATCCCTTCCTGAAAGATGTCCGTGCAATCGGGCGAGATTGAGCCCGGTCGCATGCCACCGATATCCGCAAAGTGCGCCCAGCTTTGTGCGAAGGCGAGCAGTTCGCCGTCGACGAATACCGGCGCGACGAAGACCTGGTCCGGAGAATGGGACACAGATCCCTTGGAGCCATAGCAGTCGTTGTACCAGTAAAGATCGCCCGGTCGCATTTCTTCAATCGGGTAATGCTCGAACAAGGGACGAACCGGGTCGCCAAAGGTCGGGCGGTAGGCGCCGACGATCATGTCGCCCGATGCATCGAACAGCGCGACGAAGAAATCCTTTTTTTCCCGTATGAAGGCCGACATCGCGGTGCGTTCGATTAGGGCTTCCATCTCGCTTTGACTGGCCCGCAGGGCGCCGCGCACCACCTCGAGCGTAACGGCATCGCAGACCGG
>JAJFJC010000089.1 GCA_021774385.1 Alphaproteobacteria bacterium | reverse complement strand
ACGACGCCGGTGCTGGAAGACGGCTTCTATCCCAATCCCGTCACGATCGCGGAAAAGGTCCATGCGATGGTACGGCCTCACGCGGCGGCGTGGCATCCCGACCCGGAACGGGCGAAGCTTGCCTATCAGGCGCAATTCCGTGGGCCGTTTTAATAATGTTTTACGAACTCGCGGTTTCCAACTGGGGCGAAGAAGAGCGCGCCGCGATTGCGGCCGTCGTCGAATCCGACCGTTTCACGATGGGGCCGAAGGTCGCCGCCTTCGAGGAAAACTTCGCTGCTTACCTGGGCTGCAAATACGGTGTGATGGTCAATTCGGGCTCCTCGGCAAATCTCGTCGCCGTCGCGAGCCTTTTTTTCAAAGGGGATAGTCCGCTAAAACCCGGCGACGAAGCCATCGTGCCGGCCTTGTCCTGGAGTACAACCTATCACCCGTTGCAGCAGTACGGATTGAAGCTGAAATTTGTCGATATCGAACTCGACAGCTTGAACATGGATTGTTCGAAGTTGGAGGCGGCACTGACGTCGAAGACACGGTTGATCGTCGGTGTCAGTATTCTTGGTAATCCCGCGGCATTGGATGCCATGCGCGATTTCGCGGACGCGAATGGACTTTATTTCTTCGAGGATAATTGCGAATCGCTCGATGCCGAACTGAACGGCCGCAAGACGGGTACGTTCGGCGATATGGGCACGCATAGTTTCTTTTTCTCGCACCATATCGCGACCATGGAAGGCGGTATGGCGGTGACGGACGATGAGGAACTGTGCCATTTGATGCGTAGTCTGCGCGCGCATGGCTGGACCCGCGACGTACCGGAAGGCAGCGCTATCTATGAACCGCGCGACGAAGATTTTTTCGAGGCGTACCGCTTCATTCTGCCGGGCTACAATCTTCGGCCCGTGGAAATGTCGGGTGCGATTGGACTGGAGCAGTTGAAGAAACTACCGGCAATGACGGCGGCGCGGCGGAAGAACCTGGCCCTGTTCCAGGAAATGTTCGCCGGTGACGACCGCTTCATCATCCAGCGTGAAAATGGTCAAAGCTCCAGCTTCTGTTTTCCGATTGTCCTCAACCCGGCGTGCAATCCGAACCGCGCCCGGGTCTTCGCGGCGCTTGAAGAAGCCGATATCGGTTACCGCATCATCACCGGCGGAAGTTTTCCAAAGCATGACGCGATCAACCATTTTGATTTCGAGATTTCCGGTGGCGTCGAGAACGCCAATACCGCACACGATTTCGGTTTCTTCGTAGGCAACCATCCCTTCGATTTAACGCCGCAGATAGAGCGCGTGCGGGACGTCCTCGACCAGACCTGTGCGGGAGCAAAGTAATGAGCGACAAACCTTCCATTCTTGTTACCGGCGGCGCCGGCTATCTGGGATCGACACTCGTGCCGATGCTGCTTCGAGAAGGGCACAAGGTCATCGTGCTGGACAGTTTCATGTTTCAGCAGTCCTCGTTGAATCATGTCTGTGCCGACCCGAACCTGGAAATCGTCCGTGGCGATTCCCGCGATACCGATATCGTCGCGCCGCTCTTGGCTAAGTCCGACATTGTAATTCCCTTGGCGGCATTGGTCGGCGCACCGCTTTGCGCCCGCGACGCGATTGGCGCGGAGACCATCAACCGGGACGCGGTCCGGATGCTGGCCGACAAGATGTCGCCGGACCAGTGGATGCTGACGCCAATCACGAACAGCGGTTACGGTGTCGGGGAAAAAGGCAAGTTCTGTACCGAGGAGACGCCGCTGCGTCCAATCTCGCTCTACGGCCGCACCAAGGTCGAGGCAGAGGAAGCCGCGCTCAGCCGAGAGAATGCAATTAGCTTTCGCCTGGCGACGGTGTTCGGCATGTCGCCGCGGATGCGGCTTGATTTACTGGTCAATGATTTTGTCTATCGGGCTGTGAACGATAGGACGCTTGTGTTGTTCGAGGCCCATTTCAAACGCAACTATATCCACGTCCGCGATGTCGCCCGCGTGTTCCTGCACGGCATTGAAAATTTTCCCACGATGAAGAGCGAGCCCTATAACGTGGGCTTGTCCGACGCCAATTTGTCCAAGGCGGAATTGTGCGCGGTGATCCGCCAGCACTTGCCGAAGTTCGTCGCCATGGAAGCAGAGATAGGCGAGGATCCGGACAAGCGGGATTACATCGTTTCCAATGAGAAGGTCGAGGCGACCGGCTACAAACCCGCCTATTCGCTCGACGACGGCATCCGAGAGCTGATCAAGGGGTATGTCATGCTGAATGACAGCCGGTACAGCAATGTCTGAGTCTTCCTGTGCCAAGGAGGCGCTTGGCGCGGTTGACGTTGTCATACTGGCGGGCGGTCTTGGGACGCGCCTGGCCGGTGTTCTGAATGATGTCCCAAAGATATTGGCGCCGGTCGACGGCGCACCCTATATCCGCTTCCTGCTCGACTGGTTGCAGCGCGGCGGCGCGCGGCGCGTCGTATTTTGTTTGGGGCATTTAGCGGAAAAGGTCGAGCACTGGATCGCACGGAATTCGATGGATGGCTTGGAAATCGAAACGGTGAAGGAGCCGTCTCCGGCGGGGACCGCAGGCGCTTTGTGCTACGCCCGCTCGAAGGTGGAAAGCACAACGGTCATGGTGATGAACGGCGATTCCTTTATCGACGGAGACCTTACGGCGTTTTTGGCGGATTTTCGTGAAACGAAAGTGGCGGCGTCCGTGATGTGCGTGGATGTGCCGGATGTTTCTCGCTTCGGTCGCGTCCTTGTAAATGACGATGGTTACATAGACCGTTTCGCCGAAAAAGATCCAAACATTAGTGGGGGCGGGCTGATTAACGCCGGTGTCTATTTGTTTACATCGGATTTTCTCGATACCATCGTTTCATCCGGCGTGGCTTCATTGGAGCGGGATGTGTTCGCGGTTGCGACTTCCGGCAGCCTCCGCTGCTTTCCGGTTCAAGGCGCCTTTCATGATATCGGAACGCCGGAAAGCCTGGCGGCCGCCGCCGCAATTCTCGCGCCCTACCGCGCCGAAAATACAAGGAGTGAGCGGCTATGATAATTTGCCGAACGCCGTTCCGTGTTTCACTTTTTGGCGGTGGCACCGATCATCCTGCCTGGTATCTCGATCATGGCGGCGCGGTGCTGGGCACAACGATTAATAAATACTGCTATCTCGCGGTTCGTCCACTGCCTCCCTTTTTCGAGCACAAACACCGCATCGTTTATTCCAAGATTGAATTGATTAACGAAATTTCAGAGATAGATCACCCGTCGGTCCGCGCCGTTTTAGGTGAAATGGATATTCAACAAGGGTTGGAAATACACCACGATGGCGATTTGCCCGCGCGTTCGGGGCTCGGTTCCAGTTCCTCCTTTACAGTTGGCTTACTGAACGTCCTGCATGCGTTTAGAGGGCAGATGGTTTCATCGAAAATGCTGGCTCAGGAAGCAATCCGTATCGAGCAAGACGTTATACAGGAAGCGGTGGGATCGCAGGATCAAGTCTGGGCGGCCTACGGCGGCATAAACCGAATTAATTTCTCCCACGATGGCTCATTCGACGTACTGCCGGTGGTGATCGATGCCGAGCGCAGGGATGCCCTGAACGATCACATGATGTTGTTTTTTACCGGTTTCGCGCGGACAGCGGCCGTTGTCGAGGCCGAGAAGATAGCGCATTTGAAGGACCATAAGACACAACTGCGCGCGCTTGGCGCAATGGTCGACGAAGGGATGCAAATTCTGCAGAACCGGAACGCCGATGTCCGAGAGATTGGCGAGCTTTTAAATGAGGCCTGGCGGCTGAAGAAGGAAATGTCCGATAAGGTTTCGACCGGCGCCATCGATGAAATCTACGATGCCGCCATGGATGCGGGCGCCCTTGGCGGGAAATTACTCGGTGCCGGTGGTGGCGGGTTTCTCCTGCTGTTCGTCGAGCCAGCCCAGCAGGCGAATGTGCGTGAGCGATTGTCCGATTTAACCCATGTTTCGATAAAAATTGGCAGCCCAGGCAGCCGAATTGTTGTGTATGAACCCGATGGCCTCGAGAAAGATTGATAGGCTGCGCTGATGAGCGTTCCGGAAGCCGTCCGCGCCATTCAGGAATCCATCGCGAAGGGTAATTATGGCCGTGCCGATATTTTATGCCGGCATACCATGGCGTCCTTACCCGATTACCCATGGGCACCATTGTTGTTGGCGGAAACGGCGTTACGGATAGGTGAACTTGATGCCAGCCGCCGATGGTGCGCCGTCGCGCAAGCAAAACTGACCTTGAATCCCCCCAATGCATTTCCCGAAGTTTCGGCAAATTTGCTTCGCCTTGTTGAGGAACTGAGGCAAACAAGCCAGACGCCGGTAATGGGAGGATATTTGCTGATCAAGTGTTGGGGGTATGGCTTCTGGTCGGATGTCGAGCAAGTGCTTGGCGCGCTGCTTCTGGCGGAAATGACAAACCGCATTCCGGTCGTGCATTGGGGGAAGAATAGCTACTTTACCGATGACCCCGAGAGTGATGCTTTTTCCACGTTCTTTGCACCCATCGCGCCTTTGACTCTGGAGCAACTTGCGGAGGAGGAAAGGGTCTTTTTTCCTTCGAAATGGAATTCTCGAAATCTCGCGGAAACCGGCCTGAATGTTTGGGAAGGGGAAGGGTCTCGACTCTCTGGTCTTTATTTCTTGAACCGACCGGAGCGCGTTGTCGTCAATGATTTTTTTACGCAGGTGATGGAGTTGCTGCCGTGGTTGGACGAACGGCATTGGTTGTTTGGGAAGGACCCCATGACGGCAATCCGCCTGCTGCATGAGAAATACCTAGTCGTGCGTCCGGAAATCCAGGCAGAGATTGACGCGTTTATTACCGATAATTTTGATGAGCGCCCGACCTTTGCCGTACATGTGCGAAATTTGGACAAAGGATTGGAGGACCCAAGCGTTCTACGGGACAATAATGACATGCTGCCTCTAATCGATGCGCGGTTGGCGGCGGACCGGAAGCTTCGCCTATTTCTTATGACCGATTCCACCGAAGTGATCGCGCAATTCGAGGCCCGTTATGGGGACCGCGTGTTTAGTACGGATTGTGCCCGTACCGATGGATACATGCCGCTGACATGGCGGGAGACGGATACCCGCCGGCGACTCGGCATCGAAGTAATAAGGGATACGCACGTGGCGGCGGCTTGTGATGAATTTCTCGGCCATGGCGGTTCTAGCGTGGCGTGCACGGTTGCCTGCCTGAAGGCGTGGCCGGAAGGGGCCTGCCAACTTGTTGGGGACAACGTTAAAACGCGCCGTAACTGGCTGCTACACGACTGGTAGTCACGTTACCCGTCGGTTTCTTGGCCGTACAGTTTCGCGGGATCGATCTCGACATCGGAGATCGTGACCAACGCGCCATTGCGAACCGCGCGGAAAAAGCAATTCCGCCGCCCGGTATGACAAGCGACGCCGGATTGGTCGACGAGCACCAATAGAGTATCGGCGTCGCAATCGAGCCGCATTTCAATAAGCTGCTGGATTTGGCCGGAACTCTCTCCCTTACGCCACAGCGATTGACGCGAGCGGGACCAGTAGCACACCCGCCCCGTATCCAAGGTTTCGGTGACGGCATCCGCGTTCATCCAGGCGACCATCAACACTTCACCGGTATCGTGCTGTTGTGCGATGGCCGGTACCAGACCGTCTGCGGTGAACGTGATTTCGTTGATGATGGTTTCGGTTTGCATCGTCCAATATTCCTCTGTCTTCGTGGTATCGACGATTACCACAAGATGGGTGATGGTAGCTGCCGTCCACCCCCACCTTAATCCCCCCCCATCAAGGGGGAGGAGAACAAAGATTCGATATTGGAACACTATCCCTTCCCCCCTTGTGGGGGAAGGTTAGGATGGGGGGCCGCCGCCTCAACTTCGCTCGAGTCTAAGACTACGCCTTGTTCATGCGCTCCAACCCGGCTTCGATATCCGCGATCAGGTCGTCGGTATCTTCTAGGCCGACGTGGATGCGCATGCACTGCCCTTCGGTTTCCCATTCCGACGCGGTCCGGCTCCGTTCCGGCCAACTCGGGATAAGCAGACTTTCGTATCCGCCCCAGCTCGAACCCATGCCATGCAACTCCATGTGATCCATCATGGCAGCGATTTTGTTTGTATCGCTTTCTCGCAGGACGAATCCGAACAAGCCGCTGGCGCCGGTAAAATCGCGTTTCCATATTTCGTGACCGGGATCATCGGGCAGAGCGGGGTGCATCACGCGGGATACTTCCGGCCGTGACTGAAGCCATTGCGCTACCTTTAGCCCGCTTTCATGATGCCGGTCCATGCGGACGCCGATGGTGCGAAGACCGCGTAGTGCCAGATAGACGTCGTTCGGTCCGCAACACATGCCGAAACTCGAGCTGGACTGTTTAACTTTATCGAAAGT
>JAJFJC010000088.1 GCA_021774385.1 Alphaproteobacteria bacterium | reverse complement strand
AGATCTGTGAATAAGACGTGCGCAGCATGGCCTCGCCCATCTCCTCGACAATCGCGTTTAGCCTGTGCTGAATGACCGAAACCGTGATGGGGTCGGTCGCCACGTCCTTTTTGTCGAGAGTTTTGCTGTCGTTCATATTGCCCCTGAATGTTGGGAAGTTTGTTTGATCGGCTAACGACTCCGGTATTTCCCCACCGGATTAGCGAAAGATCGATTGACCTCGTGAGTGAGGATGAATTTACCGCTTTTTCGACAAAGGTGCGAACTCGGAAGCGATCCTGTTTCTCTTTCATACGCGGTTCACGGTTATCTCATGTGCGCGTGTCCCGGATTTATGGAATACTTTACCGATTGAACATTTGAATTTCGGGGAGCGAGGCGTCCATGCGCATTGTTTGTATGCTATTGGCAATCTTGTTCGGCGCCAGTACCGCGCAGGCGGTCAGCGGTAATGGCAACCGCCTTGCGGGAAGTGCGAGCCCCTATCTGGCATTGCATGCGGACGATCTGGTCCATTGGCAAACGTGGGGCCCGGAGGCGTTGGCCGAGGCAAAAAGTCAGGGCAAGCTCATATTTATCTCGATCGGGTATTTCGCCTGTCATTGGTGCCATGTCATGCAGCGCGACAATTTCAAGGATCCCGAGGCGACCGCGATAATGAATGCGCGGTTCGTCAATATTCTGATCGATCGCGAGGAGCGGCCGGATCTGGACAGTGCCTATATGCAGGCCGCCGGGTCGTTGGGATTATCGACCGGCTGGCCGTTAAACTTGATTTTGACACCGGACGCCAAGCCGATATTCGGCGGTACGTATTTTCCGCCGGAGCGCCGTCGTGGCATGCCATCTTTCATCGAAATGCTCTCGTTCGTGACGAAGAGCTATGCGGAAGACCCTTCCGGCGTCACGCAGCGCGCGTCGGCGAATTTCGATACGCTCTTCCAGCCACGCCCTGGCGAGAAGGCTCGCATGACGCCTGACAGCTTGATCGCCGCGGCTCGCACGCTCCTGCGCCGTATCGACCGGTTTCATGGCGGGTTTGGATCGCGTGTAAAATTCCCGTTTATTCCGGCTTTATCGGCGATGTGGCGGGCCTATTTGCGCACGGGTGACTACGAATTTCGCGACGCCGTGATGATAACGCTGGATTCGATGATTTTGGGGGGGCTTTACGATCATATCGGTGGCGGTTTCGCGCGCTATACCGTGGATCGTGCATGGCGCGTACCTCATTTTGAAAAAATGCTCTATGTGAACGCGCAGATGCTTGCGTTGATGACCGAAGTTTGGCGTGAGACTCGATCGCCTTTGCTCGAAGCACGCGTCCGGGACACTGTTCGGTTCCTGTTCGATGAACTGAAGTTGGCGAATGGCGGCTTTGCCGCGGCGCTTGATTCCGATAGCGAAGATGCCTACTTAGCGCTACGCGAGGGCGCTTATTATGTATGGAGCGCCACCGAAATCGATGAAATTTTGGGACCGAATGCACCGCTGTTTAAGCGCGCATACGGGGTCGTCGATAGGGGAAATTGGAATGGCACGAACGTGCTCTTTCAACAGCGAATCACCCTTGGTCAGCTTGCGTTGGAATTGAGAATTGATCGATCGAAGCTGGATGCGCGGTTGGCGCAATCGCGCCGTAAACTGGCGGTGGCAAGACTTCGCCGCTTTCGGCCTGCGCGCGACGATAAGATAATGGCCGATTGGAACGGCGTCCTAATCGCGGCATTGACGGAAGCCGGGGCAACGTTTGGGGAGCCGGCGTGGATCGACGCGGCCCGAGAAACTTTTTCTTTCATCACGCGGAATATGTCGGTCGAAGGGCGATTGATACACACATGGCGAGACGGCAAGCGTGGGGCCGGGGGGATGCTTGATGACTACGCGCACATGGCGAATGCCGCGCTGACCCTATTCGAACGTACCGGCGAAACCGCCTATATGGATCGCGGGTTGTCGTGGGTTCGTACCGCGAAAACGATGCGCGACGAGAATTCGGGCGCCTATTTCAATACCCCCGCCGCTGCTGACGAAATTGGTATTCGAATGAAGATTGGTGACGACAATCAACTGCCCTCCGGGAACGCGGTGATGGCGGATGTTTTGGCCCGGCTTTACTATTTAACGGGCAAGGACACCTACCGGGAACAAGCGGCGCGTATTGTTGTCGCTTTTCACGACAATCCGATGAAATTTCCTACCCACTATGGCGGCTTGCTGACGGCGGCGGATACGCTTAATAGCGCGGTTCAGGTCGTGGTTGTAGGGGACCGCGAACGGTCGACGCCATTGCTCGATGAGGTCTGGCGTACCAGTTTGCCAGGACGAGCCCTGGAAGTTATCGCGGACGGATCAACGCTGCCACAGAGCCATCCCGCTTTTGGCAAAACGATGATTGATGGTCTTCCGACCGCGTATGTTTGTGTCGGGACATTTTGCTCTTTACCCGTTCAGTCGGAAGAATCGCTCGCCACGGCGATGCGCGATATTCGCCAGACCATACGTCCTAAGAATGGCGGATGATTGATTTCCTTCTTGGAAGACCGGGATATGGCGTGCGCCATACTCTGAAAATACTCCTTCCCATGCTTGTCGGGTTTGTTTTTCCTCTGTTCGGCAATGCCTTGGCGCAAGAGACCGTGCGTATCGGAGTGCTTGCCTATCGGGGACCGAGCGAGGCGTCGGCACGTTGGTCGGCTACCGCGGCATATTTGAGCAACGAGTTGCCGGGCCACAAATTTGAAATCGTGCCGCTGACCGTCGATTCGACGGAAAATGCGGTCGCCGATGCCGATATTGGGTTTCTACTGACCAATCCGGGAAAGTTTGTCGACTTGGCGTCACGGTTTGGTATCGCCCGTATCGCCACGCTCAAATCGAACCGTGGCGAGATTCTCGGCGGCGGCAGAATTGGGGCGGCAATTTTTGTCCTCGCGGAGCGTGAAGATCTGCAGAGCTTGTCCGACCTGCGTGGCCACACACTCGCCGCGGTAGCGCCGGATTCATTTGATGATTTTCAAGTGGCATGGGGTGAAATGCATCGGCAGGGGATTGATCCATTCACCGACCTTGAGGCATTGAAATTTGTCGGTCTCCCCAAGGATTCGGTCGTTCGCGCTGTCGAGGCGGGAAACGCCGATGCGGGTGTGGCCCGCAGCGGATTGCTGGAAATGATGTCGGATGACGGGTCTTTGGACCTTGAGAAATTCCGCATTTTAAACCCCCGTAAGGAAGCCGGGTTTCCTTACCAATTAAGCACGCGCCTCTACCCCGAATGGGCGCTCGCGGCGTTGCCGCAAACGTCGGTCGACGTGAGTGAGGCCGTTGTCTCCGCCTTGCTGCGGATGCCGCCGGAGAGCGCGGCGGCTGTGCAGGGGCATTATGTGGGTTGGACCGTCCCCGTTAGCGATAAACCTGTGCGCGACCTCATGCGGGAACTGGGTATCGGCCCCTATGCCGACATGGGTTTACGGCAATCCTACCTCGACTGGGTGTTACCGGTAATGGGTGGTGCGATTCTGCTTGTTGTCAGTTTTGTACTGGGTGGTTTGCATATACGTCGGCGCACCGCCGGCGCCGTTCTGGCCGCCGGCGTGCCTGAATTTGAACCCGAGGCAACAAGCTCGCCGAAGCGCGCTAATGCTGCTGATGGTGAGGACGTTTCCGCAATTCGCCTGCGGTTCCAGTCCTTGACCCAACGAGAAGAGGAAGTACTTCAACGTATCGTCGATGGCGATTCCAACAAGACGATCGCCCGTCAGTTGGATATTAGTCCGCGCACGGTTGAGTTTCATCGCGCAAACGTGATGCAAAAAATGAACGCGAAATCGTTAGCCGACCTTATCAGAACATCTGTAATAGCTGATTTATTTCAAACAGATAAAGTATAGTTGGCGGCAATCATTTTATTGCCCTGGGGAAACTACGAGGTGCACTTGGTATTCCTTCGAGTAGCGGTTAAAGGCGCGCGCCGGTAGATCGGATCATGTGCTGAATTGTTCAGTACCGAACCGAAGGAAGGCTCAAAATGAACTCGTTCAAATCGTTGACTCGCGCTTTATCCGTCGTGGGCGCTTTCGCCGTGGCACTCGTTACCGGAACCGCATTTGCCGAGAAAATCTCGGTGGAGGCGGTTATGGCGCCGCAAGAAAAAATCCGCCTGAATTTCGAAGATGGCAGCAAGCATTTCGTCCTGATGGTGCGCCGTACCGGCAAGGCCGAGGGGCAAGGCCCGCTCGTTGGGGCTGGGGTTACGGAATATGGCATGCACGATTTGGTTCGTGGCAAGGATGGTGATCCGCGTGGTTACCTTGTCTTTGCGCAAGACGATGGATCGAAGATGTACATCAAGTTTCGTGTCCGGGCGGTATTCGTTCCAGGTCCCGGCGGGAAACCCCGTCTTCTCGACAATGGGTACTGGGAAGTGGTTGGTACGACGGGACGCTATAAAGGCATGAAGGGTGCGGGAACCCTGCACATCAAGCCGGCAAGCAAGACCGATCGCCGCTTTATTTTGAATGGCGATTTGGTTGCCGCCAAGTAGCCACGGCTGGGCTTGAATTTTTCTACATCGTGGCAAGCCCGTCGACGGAATTTCACTCCGTTGCCGGGCTGTTGCGGGAGTTTACCAAGGCTCCTTGGTATTAAGCCTTGTTTTTCACCTGCGAACCCTGACGATAGGGCTGTGGTCGAATAACCGGGTGACTATCGCTGGTGTCTGAAACGATAAATCTGCAGCAAGGTCCCGACGGACATTACCGTTTGCCATCGGTACAAAAACTCGAGGATGGACCCCCCGCTTCATGCTCTTGCTGCCGCCTGGCTACGAGCAAGACCCGGGCCTGCGCATACTGGCGCGTCTTGAATCCGAGCATGCGGGATTTGAATATACGACACGCGCCTTTTTTGACGCCCATCTGTGCCCCGGCGATATCTTCGTTGATGTCGATGCTCATATCGGCACCTATAGCCTCGCGGCGGCGACGCTTCAATCCGGTGAGGTATCCGTGCTTGCCGTCGAGGCCTATCCCCTCAATGCCATGACGATGATGCGTCAGTTGGCGCTTAACGGATTGCAGCTGGATGTCGAACTTGTTTGCGCGACTGCGGGTGCGAAGGTTGGCTTTGGGCCGCCCCCTACAACATGGCGGAAGACGCGAATTCTCGATCTCGGTGCGGGGCTGATGTCCGTGGCGTTGCGCCTGAGAGGTGGATCAACTTATACGCCTGTCGACCTTATCCGTTACGCCGATGCGACGGTACTAGTGGATTTGAATGAGGGACAGTTTCCCGAAGGGGAATGGGATTGTGCGCTGGCCTTGGAGTTGCTGGAGTACATCCATGATATCCCGGCACTTCTTGTTCATATTAGTCGTGTGACGGCACGGCTGGTTTGCACCTACCGTTGTGCGGAAGAAGGGACCGACCCGGCATCGCGCCGCGCTAAGGGATATTTTAATGATTTCGACCGGGGCACCATCGAAGCGATGCTTAACGACACCGGCTGGCGGATGGGAGAGGTCGAGTCGCACGACCCCTACACGCTGTTTGTCTGTTCGAGGTGATCCTCCAGGGAAGGGTATGATAGGCTGGCGATGGAGATTGTATGATGTTGACCGAGGCGCAAGTCGCACAATATCACCGGGATGGGTTCATCGTACCCGAATATCGTTTGCCCCAGAAAACGATTGAGGCGCTTCGCCGTGATGTCGCTGGCCTAATCGGGAATGACTCAGAGAAGCGTCAGTTCGTTCCGACAATGTTCGACTATGACCGAAAGTTCGTCGAGTATGCCAAGGATCCCCATTTACTCGATATGATCGAACAGCTTGCCGGGCCGGATTTCGCGCTCTGGAATATGAGCCTGTTCGGTAAGCCGGCGCGGGATGGTAAGAAGGTGCCCTGGCATCAGGATGGTGAATATTGGCCAATCCGCCCCATGGCGACGACGCGCATCTGGATTGCACTCCATGAAACGACCCGCGAAAACGGCTGTTTGCGCTACGTTTGTGGATCGCACAAACGGCGAGAGATTTTCCAGCATCACGAAGCAGAAGATCGTTCGATGCTATTGCATTACGGTATTGATCCTGGCGAAATAGGTTCCGCTGACGTCTTTGACTTGCTGCTGCAACCGGGTCAGATGGCGATTCACGATATCTATATCGTCCACGGTTCGGAAGCGAACGAGACCGATAAGGCGCGGCAAGCAATCGTCTTGAATTACATGCCGACGACATCGCATTTCGACCATACGCTGGCGGCAAAGCAATTCGCCGAGATGGATATCAATTTCGACCATACACGCCGGCCGCTATTTTTGACGCGGGGGGTGGATAAATGCGGTCACAATGATTTCGAGGTCGGCCACGACAAGGTGGGTATGAGAGCGGCTTAATGCCTTTTTGCGCGCTTCGCGGGGTCCGAAGGAAAATCCGGCTGGTTTTCAGGCATGGCGCGATCGAACGCCGGGACGGCGCGGCAGCGTTTGTCGATTTCCAGAAGCAACGGATAGGCCGATAATTCCAATCCGGCGAGGCGCGCGTTGTACATCTGCGGTACGAGATAGATATCGCCGATCGTCGGCTTCTCGTCATAGCAGAACGGTGTCTTTGATGTCCGTCGCCGCAACAGTTCTTCCAAGGTTTCAAAGCCTTGGTGAATCCAGTGCCCGTACCAGTCCGCGCGGCCTTCGCTTGCGACATCGTATTCCGCACGTAGGTGACGTTGTATCTTTGGTCCGATGACGGGATGAATCTCGCACGCTACGACCTGACTAAACGCGCGCGACCGCGCCCGCGCGACCGGGTCCTCTGGGAATAGCGATGGGCCTTCGAAGCGTTCCTCGATGAATTCGACCATTGCCGTCGATTGGGTCACGATCTCGCCGTCGATGACGAGGCTCGGGATCAGCAATTGCGGGTTGATCTCGCGGTACGCGTCTGGTGCGCCACCATTCAGCGAGACCGGAATGTATTCGTAGGGGACGCCCTTGATATTGAGCGCGGTGCGGACACGCTGACCGGCGGAGTTGCGATAGCGGGAGTAAAGTTTCAAGTCCATTTCAAATCTCTAATCGTTAGACAGGGCTAGCGCCAGCCATCCAATTCACCTGGAAAGTCCGGCTGGTTTTCAGGCATCGCCTTGTCGAATTCTGGAAGGGCGATACAGCGTTCGTATATTTCGCAAAGAAGAGGGTAGGCCGACAGGTCGATCTCGAACATACGCGAATTAAAAAGTTGCGGCACGAGGTAGAGGTCCCCGATCGTCGGTTTTTCATCGTAACAAAACGGCAAGGAGGCAGACCGCCGACGGAGCAGGGCTTCCAGTGTGGTGTAGCCGTCATGCAGCCAATGCTCATACCACCGTCTTACTTCGTCTTTCGGCATGTCATGCGCTTCGTGAAGATGCCGCCGTATTCTGCCGACACCGACTGCGTGCATCTCGCAGGCAATGACTTGGCCGAAGGCCCGGGAGCGGGCGCGGGCGATGGGATCTTCAGGAAAAAGCGACGGCCCCTCGAAACGTTCCTCGATGAACTCTATTAGCGCGGTCGATTGGGTGACCATCTCACCGTCGATCACGAGGGTTGGAATCAGGCCCTGTGGGTTGATCTCGCGATAGTCCTCCTTGCTGATGGCGCCGTCGGCACCGACTCCAATATATTCGTATTCCATGCCCTTGATGTTCAAGGCGGTGCGAACCCGTTGGCCGGCGGAATTGCGGTAACGGGAATAGAGTTTAAGATTCACGTTGAACACTCCTTGGAAAAAGAAAAGGCCCCATCCTTTGCAAAGCTCGGGATGAGGCCAATTTCACGCGATCTTCGAGCAATCAGTCCGCGGCGTCTACTTTCGCGGCTTCGATTTCATCCGCCGGTTGGTAAATTTCGGCACCGGTGTCGCGGAATTTATCGGACATGTCGAGCATACCCTTACTCGCGAAGTCGCGAATTTCCTGGGTGATTTTCATCGAACAGAATTTCGGTCCGCACATCGAACAGAAATGCGCCACCTTCGCGCCTTCCGCCGGCAGGGTCTGGTCATGAAAATCCTCCGCCGTTTCCGGGTCCATCGCCAGTTTGAACTGATCGCGCCAGCGGAAATCGAACCGCGCCCGGCTGACAGCGTCATCCCACAGCCGCGCCGCCGGATGACCCTTGGCGAGGTCGGCCGCGTGCGCCGCGATCTTGTAGGTGATGACGCCGTCCTTGACGTCCTTGCGGTTGGGCAAGCCAAGGTGCTCTTTCGGCGTGACGTAGCACAGCATCGCCGTGCCGAACCAGCCGATCATCGCCGCACCGATGGCGCTGGTAATGTGGTCGTAACCCGGCGCCGTATCGGTGACGAGGGGCCCCAGCGTATAGAACGGAGCCTCGTGGCATTTCTCGAGCTGCAGATCCATGTTCTCCTTGATCTTGTGCATCGGCACGTGGCCGGGGCCTTCGATCATGACCTGCACGTCGTGCTTCCAGGCGATCTTGGTCAGTTCGCCCAGCGTTTCCAGCTCCGCGAACTGTGCTTCGTCATTGGCGTCGGCTTGGCAGCCGGGACGCAGCCCGTCGCCGAGCGAAAAGGCGACATCGTAGGTTTTCATCAGCTCGCACATTTCCTCAAAATGGGTGTAGAGGAAACTTTCCTTATGATGTGCGAGGCACCATTTCGCCATGATCGAGCCGCCCCGGCTGACGATGCCGGTCACGCGGTTGGCGGTCATCGGGACATAGCGCAGCAGCACGCCGGCATGGATCGTGAAATAATCCACGCCCTGTTCGGCTTGCTCGACAAGCGTGTCGCGGAACAACTCCCAGGTGAGGTCTTCGGCGACGCCACCAGTTTTTTCGAGCGCCTGATAGATCGGCACCGTGCCAATTGGCGACGCTGAGTTCCGGATGATCCATTCGCGGGTGGTATGAATATCGTTGCCAGTCGAAAGATCCATGACAGTGTCCGCGCCCCAGCGCGTCGACCAGACCATTTTCTCGACTTCCTCGGAGACCGACGAGGAAACAGCGGAATTACCGATGTTGGCGTTGATCTTGACCAGGAAATTACGGCCAATCGCCATCGGCTCGCTTTCCGGGTGATTGATGTTCGAGGGGATGATGGCGCGGCCCTCGGCGACTTCCTTGCGCACGAATTCGGCTGTCATCACATCGGGTATATTCGCGCCGAACGGTTCGCCGTCCCGGGCTTCCGAGCGGCCGAGATTTTCGCGCGCCGCAATGAATTCCATCTCCGGCGTGATAATGCCCTGACGCGCATAGTGCATTTGCGTAACAACGGCGCCGTTCTTGGCCCGTAGGGGGCGGTTCTTAATCGGAAACACCGGGCAAGTGTCAGTATCATTTTCGCTGCTGTGGTTGTCTTCCAGGCGAATTTCACGGCCTTCATATTCCTCGACATCGTCACGCGCGCGAATCCACGCATCGCGCGTCCGGGCGATGCCGGAATAGACGTCAATCTTGGCGTCATTGTCGGTATAGGGGCCGGACGTGTCGTAGAGCCGAACCGGCGCCTCGTTCGCGCTTTCCTCAAGCACGACCTCACGGAAGGGGACGCGCAGTGTGCCGTCGCCGCCGGCATTCACATAGGTCTTTCGCGAGCCCGGAATGGGTCCCGTCGAAATGACGATTTCTTCGTTGTCTTTGGGCATAGTGGACCTCCTGCCATAACTGGTTAGCGGTCCGGTTACCGATTGGGTCGGAAGGCTCTCGCGAAACTGCGCTTTTCATGTCGCCGCGAAAGCTGGTTTCCTTTCCCTACGCCGGCATGATCCGGATCAGGTTCAAAGGGTCACCGCGTCTGCTCTTTAGCGTATGCCTTCGAGCCATCGGTATCTCAGCCTCTTGGACGAGGCCCCCCTAGGAATGATCATATAATTCCGAAGACGATGCGCAAGAGTCAAAGTGATTGATGTCGGGAAAAAATTAACGGCGCAAATGCACGGAAATAGCGCGTTAGGTCTCCTTGGTTGATTTTTGGGAAAAGGATCTCCAATCCAAGATTTCCGTGAAATTAGCGAATCGGAAAATTTAAGCACCGCGCTAATAGGTTATTGCTATGCGTTGTGACGGCATGATTGCGGTTGCCGTTTTGGTTATCACCATTGTGCCTAATTTCCAGGCATAGGGACGGCATCGAAGATGTAGTTCGTTGGAGCCTGAAACAAATATTTGAGAATGTTAAAAATAGTTATTTTGTTTCAATTAGTTACCATTGATCATGTCGAATTTCATAAATTAAAGTAGTCAAAGTTGGGTTTGGCCCGCGTTTTGCTTTGTAGAGGGCGGATGCAAATTCAAACCTGGAGAATGAGATGCCTGATAATTACGATCATCCGTTAGACGGACCACACCCGACCGATTAACCTTGCGCGGCGGCGTCCCGGCGCCGCCGCGATCAATGGGCTGCTTGGTAAGGTTGTGTCGGATGGATATGCGGCTTGTGCGATTTATCAAATACGACATACATTTAAATCGTTGCGTTTCGCTTTTTGAGGAGGGTGTATTGCGTATTTTTGCCGCGCTCGTCTTTTCCTTGATGTTCGCCACGTGGAATGTTGCGCATAGCGAACCAGACTGCACCTGCCGCTTTAAGGGCCAATCCTATGCCGTGGACAGTTGTGTCTGTCTTTCGACATCCGACGGGCCGCGTATGGCGTGCTGCGGGTTGGTTCTTAACAACACGTCATGGAATTTTACAAAGAAACACTGTCCCGTTGCCGCGAATTCATTGCCCGCGGTCGCGCAATCCCATGCCAAATGGCATCAAGAAATCAAAGTTTCGCGCATGGATGTTGTTCTCCAAGTTCCTTCGTTCTCAGCCAAATAGATAAGCCGTGATTGCAACCGCCGCGACGATGCCCGCAAGATCCGCGGTGAGGGCGGCAGCGAGGGCATGACGGATACGGCGAATTTGTACCGCGCCGAAATAGACGGCCAGGACATAGAAGGTGGTTTCCGTCGATCCCTGGAACGTACTAACCAAGTAGCCAATATAGGTATCGGGGCCGGTTGACGGTTCCTGGATGGTCGAGGCGAGGATGCCGTAGGCTCCCGAACCCGATAGAGGCCGTAGCAAAGCCATCGGAAGAGCCTCTGGCGGGAGGCCAAATTGTTGGGTAATGGCGCCCAAGGGTGTAATCAACAGTTCAAGTGCACCGCTGGCTCTGAGCATCGCGACGGCGACTAGTATCGCAACTAAGTAGGGGATGATGCGTAACGCGACGTCAAATCCATCTCGCGCGCCTTCGACGAAGGATTCATAGACACGCACACCGCGCAAGGCACCAAAACCAAGGAGGGCCACCATGAGTCCAGGGATAATCCAAGGTGCGATGGCGCGGCCATAGAGGATCGTCACCGGAACGAGCGCGGCGACGACAACGAGGGCCAGCGCGGATACCCAGCCAGGGTAGGGTTCGCTTGGTTCTGTTGTGAGATCGCCGAGCTCCATCGATGCGGTTTCTTCAAGCCGGTGATCGCTATCGGTCGCTTCGGACGGGATGACCGTGAACCGCTGATACAGCTTGACGGCAAGGATCGCGACCGTCGTCGAGCAAATTGTCGCGAATAACGTCGTTGGCATAATGCCCGCCGGGTCGGTGGAGCCCGCCGAAGCGCGTAAGGCAATCACGCCCGTGGGCAACAACGTAACCGAGGATGTGTTGATCGCCAGGAACATAACCATGGCATTGGTCGCCGTGCCTTTTTGCGGGTTCAGCCGGTCCAGCTCTTGCATCGCACGGATACCGAAAGGCGTTGCCGCGTTACCAAGGCCGAGCACGTTGGCGGAAATATTCATAATCATCGCGCCCATGGCGGGGTGGTCCGCCGGGACATCCGGAAACAGGCGTACCATGAGCGGGCGTACCGTCTTGGCGATAATCGCGAGAAGGCCGCCCGCTTCGGCGACTTTCATCAGCCCGAGGAACAGCGCCATCACGCCAACCAGGCCGATGGCCAGAGTGACCGACCCTTTAGCCGCGTCGATCATGGCGAGGCCTAACGCGTCCATGGGTGCGGTCGCGCCGACGGTCAATGTCTGGGTAACCTGACGAAACCCGGCAACCGCGAAGGCGATCATGACGGCGGCTAGGAAGACGGCGTTCATTGACGAAGTGTTGGGTTGGACTGCATGCGCACCATATACCCGATTCGCAAAAGAAATTTGACCTTGTTGGCGGTGGAATGCGAAAACGGCGCGCCGATAGGAATATAAATTGTAAGGAAAATGAGAATGAACGGTCCGCTCAATGGCCTGAAAGTGTTCGATCTTACCCGCATCCTGGCAGGTCCGCACTGCACACAGATTTTGGGTGATCTTGGCGCGGAGGTTATCAAAATCGAACGCCCCAAGGTTGGTGATGACACTCGCAATTTCGCACCGCCATATCTGCCCAATGATTCCGGCGAGGATAGTTCGGAAAGCGCTTATTTCGCGGGCACCAACCGAAACAAACGATCTATTACGCTCAATCTTTCCGATCCCGAAGGGCAGGCACTGGCCCGTCGTTTGATTGCCGATTGCGATGTTCTAGCGGAAAATTTCAAGACCGGGACCTTGGCAAAATACGGTCTTGGTTATGAACAGTTAAAAAAAGAGTTTCCGCGTCTTGTTTATTGCTCGATCACCGGGTTTGGCCATACGGGTCCCTACGCGGATCGTCCAGGCTACGATGCGCTAATTCAGGGCATGGGCGGCGTAATGAGCCTAACTGGCGAGCCCGATGGCGAGCCGATGAAGGTCGGTGTTTCCATCGCCGATATGATGGCGGGCATGTATGCCGGCATGTCGATCCTTGCCGCCGTGCGCCATCAGCAACTGACCGGCGAGGGGCAGCATATCGACATTTCCATGCTCGACACACATGTCGCCTGGCTCGCCAATCAGGGCATGAATTTCCTGGCGACGGGAGAAAATCCACCGCGGCTCGGAAATATGCACCCAAATATCGTGCCCTATCAGGTGATGCCGTCGGCGGACGGTTATTTTGTGCTGTCGGTTGCGAACGATCCTGCGTTCGAACGGTTTTGCGCATTGGCGGGTTGTGAGGAACTTCTCGCAGACGAACGTTTTCGGACCGCCGTCGAGCGGGTGCGGAACCGGGATCATGTGACGGAAACCTTGAATGGTGTTACGCGCAAGCATCCGTCATCTTGGTGGCTTGCCGAGCTAGAAAAGGTGAAAATCGGTTGCGGACCGATCAACGATTTGGCGCAGGTTTTCGATGATCCGCAGGTAAAGGCGCGTGAGATGGTCGTGGAGATGGAACATCCGGCAACGGGTGGGAACCCCGCCAAGTTGATCGCCAGCCCAATCAAAATGTCCGAAACGCCCGTACGTTACCGGCACGCGCCGCCAATGCTGGGCCAGCACACCGAAGAGGTGCTGGCGGAGATGCTTGGCATGTCCGAAACGGAGGTTGCCGTATTACGAGAAAAGGGAGTCGTATAGCGCCAGCCTCGACTGGTTCCGCCTATGTGTTGGGTGTGTTTTCTTGGGTTTGGAAACGTTAGACGAACGGTAGTACGAGGAAGGTTGTGGCGAAATACAAGAGGGCTTCGTCCCAGTAATTTAGCGTGTCGGCATTGACCTTTTGCCGGGCACGTATCGCAAGCACCGCCGATATCATAACCGCCAGCCCGACCAGTGCGAGAAAGAAGCTCAATCGGTGCCCAGCCTTTGCGAACAGAGAGAGGAGTGTCGTCGTTGAAAGTGTGACGGCAATTCTTGTGACCGTAAGCTTCGATGCGGGATCGATTGTCACGAGGAAGCCGCTAGCATTTCATCAGTCTCCCATGCATTGGGTTTCGCAAATGGGATTCTACCACGTATCGTCGATTGGATGGGTTGCGATTGATAGGAAAATTCCCATTTAATTTTGAGGATGCAGGCAAGGTGATGAATTGGTGTAGATTAACCATACATTAAACCGGAAACGGGAAACTGCATTTATGCCCGATCCCTTGAAACGATCCATGCCAGTAAAACCGCGCAAGGCAGGGTCGCAGACAACAAAAGCGCGGAAAGCGAAAACGCGTATGGCGCCAGAGGCGAATGCCAAGTCGGATGGCTATATTCCCTTCCGCGATCGTTTCCGCGCCTGGTGGGACGGTGCGGAACCACAGGCGCTTGTCCGCAAAGGGCAAAAGCCGAAGGTCTCGAACGAAAAGAGAGCCATACAACTCGACGATAAAGCGGATTTGCCACCGGAAGCGAGCTGGGGCGCGGCGCGCATTCGGGTTTGCGATCAGGTTTGGGGATCGGGATTCGTTGCCCCCGGCGGCGCGAGTTATGTGATCGAAATGGCGCGACCGTTTTCGTCACGACAGGATTCGATGGTCCTCGATTTGAGCGCGGGACTGGGAGGACGTGCCGCCGAACTCGCGAAGGATTCGACTGTAAAGGTCGTTGGTATGGAACGAGATCAGGAATTCGCGGAGAACGCCGCCGAACGGTCAAAATTGATTAATCGCAAAAACCTTCAACCGATTCAAAATTTCAATCCAGAGCGATTGAATTTGAATGGATTGAAATATGACTGCGTCATCGCGCGCGAATTATTTTTCACCGTACCCGACAAACTTGCCCTTTTGGGAACGATACGTAACGGTTTGCGAAGGAAGGGGACTTTGGCGTTTACGGACCTTGTTTTGGCCGAACCGGATCAAAATGAAGGCTCTGTGATGGCGCAATGGCAGGGAACGGAGCCGCGCACCATTGACCCATGGTCATTCGGGGAATACCGCAGCCGCTTGGAAAGTTTGAACTTGAATGTTGTCGAATTCGAGGATGATTCGGAATATTTTCGGCAGCTTATCCTTCGCGCCTGGCGAGATTATGTCGACGGGCTGGACCAAGTCGTCTTTGATAGAACCCTGGTCGACGCCTTGATGCAGGAAGCGGAGCTTTGGTTGCATCGTGTTCGAGCGATAGAAAGTGGTCAACTTCGTGTCTTGCGCGTATTCGCGAGACTTGCATAGAGGGTTATTGCGACACCGAGTGTCGCAAACAATAGGCTTACTTCAAGTTTGTACCCAGGAGCCAAGGTTGCGTTAATTCAAAGAAAACTAACGTTAACGATATCTTATGACGTTGTATCTAGCGTAATTGGATGGCCGCGACCGCAAAAAAAATTCGTTCGCGACAGACTGGCACGAATGTGCCCGGTAAGGCCGAACGCGTCCCAAACGGCAGCTATATACCCTTAAAGATTAGGTTTCAGGCTTGGTGGGAAGGGGTGGATGCGAAAGCGCTTATGCGGCGCAAAAGCAAGGCGAAAATCCGAAATTCAACCATGGATATTCAAGTCGACCAACCGGTCGATGATCTGGAGTCAAATAAAACCGATTTCGAACTCTTGATGGCCATACGGGAACAAGTTTGGGGAAAGGATTTGATCGTTCCTGGCGGACACGATTATGTACGTGACTTTGTCGCGGCCGCGAATTTGAAGCCGGGAGCAGTCATCTTAGATCTAGCCGCGGGATTAGGTGGCGGTAACCGCTCGATCGCGACAGCGCTGGATGCGGTCGTCGAGGGACTTGAGGCCAACGAGGCGGTCGCTAAGCTTGGCGCATCACGCGCGGCGCACTTGGCGTTGGAAAAACAGGCGCCGATTTCATTTTTTTTGGCGCACAATCCTTTCTTGCGCGTAAATCGATATGATTGCGCGTATGGGCATGAGGCATTCTTCCGGATACTGGATAAGAAGAACTTATTCTCGGAAATCCGGAAATCACTGAAGGAAGATGGTCACTTCATATTTTCTGATCTTGTTCTTGCAAGCCCAGAGGCTGCGTCCGCAAAGGAAATCAGCAAATGGTTCGAAAGCGAGAAAGAAACTCTCGATCCATGGTCTGAGATGGAATACAGGTCTGAATTGGCGAATTTAGGGTTTGAAGTTGTTTCGTTCGATGACGAAACAACTCGTTATCAAGCGTTTATTCGCAAGGGGTGGGATGAATTCTCCGGTACGTTGGACGAAAAACCGATCAGTCGCCGTTTCGTGGATATCATGATGTACGAAGCAAAGGCGTGGCAGTACCGAATGCAGGCCTTGAAATCCGGCAATTTAAAATTCATCAGAGCTCATATACGCCGCGGCCATACCAATCAAAGCTAATCCTGTGAAGAATTCACATTGACAGCCACGGGCGGGATCCTTATTTTCCGCGCGTTCAAACAGGCTATATGTGTTTCGACGGGAAAGAGCTATGAAAGTCGTACGATCGCTTAAATCGATGAAGATCCGCCACAAGGACTGCCGCGTTGTGCGTCGTAGGGGCCGTGTCTATGTCATTAACAAGCGGAACCCGCGTTTTAAGGCGCGCCAGGGTTAAATTTCGACGGCAATGACCGTTACGAACCGCGCTTCGGCGCGGTTTTTTTGTTTCTTGGGCGATTACGACGCGGTAATACCAACATTATGGGCAATAGACGCGGGTAATTTTTCATGGAAATGCCGAAGCCGGATGACGGTGTAATTGCTCGACGGCATGAAATCGCGGCCGCACTTCGATCGATCGTTCCGGGTGAAGGAGTCATCGTCGATGAGGAAGCGCTTCGACCCTATGAGTCGGATGGGTTGACGGCCTATAAAACGCTGCCGTTGATCGTCGTCCTGCCGGAAACGACGGCGCAGGTTAGCGAGATACTGCGCTACTGCCACGAAAACGCCGTTAAGGTTGTGCCGCGAGGTGCCGGCACGTCGCTGTCGGGTGGCGCGTTGCCGTTGGCCGACGGTATTATTCTCGGGCTCGGCAAATTTAAGAAAATTCTTGAAATCGATTATGACAACCGCTGCGCCGTGGTGCAGCCCGGGGTTACAAATCTTGGTATTACGGACGCGGTTCGTGCGGATGGCTTCTATTACGCGCCAGACCCCTCGAGTCAGATTGCCTGCACGATCGGCGGCAATATCGCCGAAAATTCCGGCGGCGTTCATTGCCTCAAATACGGCCTGACGACGAACAATGTGCTCGGGCTGGAGATCGTCATGATTGACGGTGAGATCGTTCGCATCGGTGGCAAACATCTGGATTCCGAGGGCTATGACATGCTCGGCCTTCTTACCGGTTCGGAAGGCTTGCTTGGCGTGGTGACGGAGGTAACCGTTCGCCTGCTGCGGGCGCCCGAGACGGCCCGCGCCGTTCTTGTCGGGTTTCCTTCGAACGAGGCGGCGGGTTCGTGCGTTGCGGGAGTCATCGGGGCGGGTATCATCCCCGGTGGCATGGAGATGATGGACAGGCCCGCGATCGCGGCGGCTGAAGCCTTCGTTGAGGCGGGTTATCCACTTGATGTCGAAGCGCTGTTGATTGTCGAGTTGGATGGACCGGAGATCGAGGTCGATTTTCTGATCGCGGCCGTGGAAGACGTGGCAAAGGAAAACGGCGCGGTATCGCTCCGCGTTTCTAACAGTGAGGAGGAGCGCGCCCGGTTTTGGGCTGGCCGTAAGGCTGCGTTTCCCGCGATTGGCCGTATTTCGCCGGACTATTACTGCATGGACGGTACAATTCCCCGGAGCCAATTGCCGCGTGTCCTGTCCCGAATGACGGAACTGTCGGAGACCTATGGATTGCGGGTTGCGAACGTATTTCATGCTGGCGACGGCAACCTCCACCCGCTCATCCTGTACGATGCCAACAAACCGGGCGAATTGGAGAAAACGGAAGAGTTTGGTTCGGAAATTCTGAAGCTATGTGTCGCGGTGGGGGGCGTGCTGACCGGCGAGCATGGCGTCGGGGTCGAAAAACGCGATCTCATGGATACCATGTTTTCCAAGGAAGACTTGAACCAGCAACAACGGGTCAAGTGCGTCTTTGACCCGAAGTCACTTCTCAATCCAGGGAAAGTATTTCCCGAACTACACCGCTGCGCCGAACTCGGCCGCGTTCACATCAGGCGCGGAAAGATGCGTTTCCCCGATCTTCCGCGATTTTGAGGTTCTGCCTTGTCGACCATACTTAAACCGGAGAATGTGGATCAGGTGCGCGATGCCGTTGCCTGGGCGGCGGCGGAGGAAACGCCGCTTGACCTTATCGGAGGCGGCTCTAAACGCGCGATTGGGCGGCCTGGTAATGCAGCGCATACGCTTGATTTGTCCGCGTTGGCGGGAATCACGCTCTACGAATCGGAGGAGCTGGTTTTGTCGGCGGGACCCGGTACGCCGATTGCCGATGTGCATGCCGCGCTCGCCGAACAAAACCAAGAACTGGCGTTTGAGCCTCCGGACTATGGGCCACTATTTGGACAATCGGTGGGAACGGGAACATTGGGTGGTATCATTGCCGCGAATTTGGCGGGCCCGCGCCGCATTAAGGCAGGCGCGGCGCGTGATCATTTTCTTGGCTTTTCGGCGATCAGCGGGCGGGGCGAAGTTTTCAAATCCGGCGGCCGCGTCGTGAAGAATGTTACCGGCTATGATTTGTCCAAGATATTGGCTGGGTCGTGGGGCACGCTTGGCGCGATGACGCAAGTGACCGTCAAGGTCCTGCCGGCGGCCGCGAAAACGAGAACGGTTTTGGTGTTCGGTTGTGGCGGCCGTGCCGCAACGGCGGCGATGACGCGTGCGCTTCAAAGTCCATATGAGGTTTCAGCCGCGGCGTGGCTGCCGCAATCACTCGCCGGTCGATCCGACGTTGGTTATATCAAGGATGCCGGAGCGTCCGTAACAGCCATTCGCGTCGAAGGTCCCGGCCCATCGGTTGAATACAGATGCGGCGCACTCCGAACCCAACTGGCAGAATTCGGCACGACCGAGGAATTGCACGGCCATAACTCCGGCGCCTTTTGGAGTGAAATCCGCGATGTCCGTCCGTTCGCGATGGCGGGAGACGCCCGTGCCGTCTGGAAAATATCCGTGCCCCCACAATCAGGCGCGCCTCTGGCGTCGTCATTCGTCGAAACGCTGGGCGGTGAGGTTTTTCTCGATTGGGGTGGCGGATTAGTTTGGCTGGCGGTGTCCGTTGATACCGATCACGGGCACATCCGTACGGCTGTTTCTGCTGCGGGAGGTCACGCGACCTTGATACGCGCACCCGCCGAACTGCGCGCTACTATACCTGTCTTTCAGCCCTTGGATCCGGGACTCGCCAAACTTAGCAAACGATTGAAAGAAAGTTTCGATCCCCGCGGTGTGCTCAATCCTGGCCGCATGTATGCGGGAATCTGAGGTATGCAGACGCAATTTTCACTGGCCCAACTTGCCGATCCGAATATCGCGGAGGCCAATCAGATATTACGCAACTGCGTGCATTGCGGTTTTTGCACGGCAACCTGTCCGACCTATGTTTTGCGGGGGGACGAACTCGACAGCCCACGCGGCCGAATTTATTTGATTAAGGAAATGCTGGAAAGTGGCAAGGCGGCGTCGGCGCGCGTGGTGCGCCATGTCGATCGCTGCTTATCTTGTCTTTCTTGCATGACTACCTGCCCTTCCGGTGTGCACTATATGCATTTGGTTGACCATGCCCGTCATCATATCGAGGAAACTTACACCCGGCCCAAACCAGAGCGCATCTTGCGCGGCCTCCTTGCATGGTTGCTGCCCCGTCCCAAACTGTTCCGATTGGCATTGATCGGGGCCTGGTTCGCAAGGCCGTTCGCGGTTCTGGCTCCAGGCCGGCTCAAGGCCATGTTGTCGATGGCACCGGCGCATATTCCGTCGCCGTCTCCGGTTGATCGCCCGCAGGTCTTTTCAGCCATGGGAGAAAAGCGCGGCCGCGTCGCGTTGATGACTGGATGCGCACAGCAGGTTCTCAGTCCCGCGATCAACGAAGCGACCGTTCGGCTATTGACGCGCCGTGGTATTGAAGTCGTCGTGGCCACCGGCGCGGGATGCTGTGGTGCGCTAACGCACCATATGGGACGTACCGCCGACAGCCATCGACAGGCCGCCGCCAATATCAGGGCCTGGAAGCGCGAGTTTGAAGGCGAAGGGCTTGATGCCATCGTGATCAACGCGTCGGGTTGCGGAACCACGATCAAGGATTATGGGTTCATGTTCCGGAACGACCCGTCGATGCAGGAAGCGGCGGCGCGGGTCTCGGCGTTAACCCGGGATATCAGCGAATACCTATTGGAAATTGGATTGGGGGCGAATGCCGTAACCAATCGCATTGCCGTCGCGTACCATTCGGCCTGTTCCCTGCAGCACGGTCAAAAGATTACCGAGGCGCCACGAAAGCTGCTTGCTGAAGCCGGATTCGATGTTCGAAGCGTTCCAGAGGCGCATTTGTGCTGTGGCTCAGCGGGGACCTACAATTTACTTCAGCCTGAACTGGCGACTCGCTTACGCGACCGGAAATTGGCGAATATTGCCGGGACTGGCGCCGATATCGTTGCCGCGGGAAATATTGGCTGCATTCAGCAAATCGCGGCGGGTGCGCTGCCTGTTGCACACACCGTGGAATTATTGGATTGGGCTACTGGTGGACCATCGCCCGAGGCGCTACGAGATGTAGATTTATCGACGATGGCCGCCGACTAAACATGCTATATGCTGGAGAGTATTGAGCCCGCTTCTTATTTCTTGATCGCGGCGTTTGTCAGCTTATCAAGCGCGCCGGCGATCTTGCGCAAGACCGGATCACGGTCGACAACGCCATATCGCTTGCTGAGTTGAGAGGGCTTGGTATAGGCGATTTTCACGGTTCCCTTGGATTCCCAGGCAAGAACTTTTAACGGCAGTGCGATGCCGATTTTACGCTGACTCTGCATTAGCGGCGTGCCAAGTTTTGGGTTGCCAAAAATGATCAACTGAGTGGGTTCCATTTTTTCACCGACTTTGGCCGCGCCGGCGGCGTGGTCGATTCGTGCGAAGACCGTAATGCCCTTTTTCTTGAAGATTCCCTCAAGCCGATCGAGTGTTTTTGCAACGCTATAGGGGCTGGATTTGACGACCAGACCTTCGCCCGCTTGGGCGGCCGAACCGGCGATGAACAGAAGTGCGAAGGCAAAAATCAACGAACGCATGTCTCAACTCCTCAAGTATTACGATATAGCAAACGTGGATTGGGCTCATCTTGAACGAGTGTCCGTTCTGGCACAACGGTATGAATTGACGCGCTTAACTTTTCTCCAAACCGCGTAAAAAGGCGCTGCGCGCCGTAGCCCCGCCGATCAGAAAGCCGAGGTCCGCGCCGCCGAGGATGAAGCGGACGCCTTTTTCCACGAACTTCGTCACGAGCGCTTCGTCGTAGATGCCGCCGAGTCCGACATGCTTACCATGTTTCTTTGCCGCGGCGAGGGCGGTGTCGTACGCCTCCTCGATGCGCGCGTGATCGAATTGACCGGGAATGCCCATTTCAGCGGCCAGGTCATTGGTGCCGATCAACATGACGTCGACGCCGTCGATTGCGGCGATGGCGTCGGCGTTTTCGATCGCTGTCGGCGTTTCCAGCATGATCACGACCATGGTCTGGTCATTCATGAGTTTCGGCTGTTCGGCGACACCGTGATTAACGAAACCGAGTTGTGACAGACCGCCCGTCATCGAGCGATGGCCGATCGGCGGGAACTTGACGTGATCGACGGCGGCACGCGCTTCCTCGACCGTATCGACATGGGGGACGACGATGCCCATCGCACCATTGTCGAGAATTCGCGCGGCATGAAAATGCTCATGACCCGGTACGCGCACCAAAGGGGTGACGCCGACATCGAGCGCTGCGACACAGATTTGCGATGCCGTATCGAGATCCATTGAACTATGTTCGAGATCGATGAACAGCCAGTCGTAACCGCAGGTCTTGGCGAGCTTGGCGATATCGACTTTCCGCGACTGCAGGACGCCGAAGCCGAGAGCCAGCTTGCCGGCGTCCAATTGTTGTTTGACGTGATTTTGCGTGACGGTCATTTCACTCTTCCCTATTCCTGATGGAGCGCTTAGGCGCCCCAAACCTCTTTCAGAACCCGCAGCCAGTTTTCACCCATCACCTTGCGGATCTTGGTCTCGGGCCAACCGGCCTTTTCCATCGCGGCGGTGAGGTTCGGGTATTCGCCAATCGTGCTCAGCCCATCGGGCATCTTGACGACGCCGCCTGGGCGTTTCGGTACCAGCCGGCGTCCGTGCCCCTTGTCGAGCGACAGATAGTCGAAGAAGGCGGCGTCTTGATCCTGGGTGAAATCGGTGCCGATGCCGACGCAGTCCTCGCCGACCACGTTGATCACGTAGTCGAATTCCTCGATGCAGTTCTCGATGTTCGTTTCCGTGCCCCAGGGCAGGAAGGGCGGGTAAGTGCACACACCGACGAAACCGCCGCGGTCGGCGATGAAACGGAGCTGCTCGTCGGTCTTGTTACGGGGATAATCCTTCAGGCCGTTCGGCGCGCAATGCGTATAGGCGACCGGTTTCTTGGAGTGCAGGATTGCTTCCTGGCTGGTCTGCGCGCCGACATGTGACAAATCGACCAGAATGCCCAACCGGTTCATCTCCTCGACCACCTCGCGGCCGAAATCGGAAAGGCCGCTATCGACGCTCTCCCAACAGCCGGTCCCAACTAAATTTTGCGTGTTATAGGTGAGCTGCATCACCCCGACGCCGAGTTCCTTGTAAAGTCGCAGGAAATCGACGCGGTCCTCGATACCCCCTGTGTTCTGCCAGCCAAGGATGATGCCGACCTTGTCTTCTTGTTTGGCGCGGCGGATATCCTCGGTGGTGAAGACCTGGCGGAGAAGATCGTCATTTTCCTCAAACCAGATCTTCCATTGGGCGATGTTCTGCATCGTGCCCTTGAAGCCGTCCCAGACAGAGCAGGTGCAGTTCGCTGCCGTCAGGCCACCTTTCTTCATGTCCTCGAAGACCGCGCGGCTCCAGTTGGAGATGATCAGGCCATCGATGACGATGGCGTCTTGGTGAAGGTCGGTCATGGGGCTGCTGTCTCCGTTTTGTTTTTTTATGCCTCGATATCCCCCCACCCTAACCCTCCCCCGCAAGGGGGGAGGGGATTACAAGCAATTCAAGCGCTGCGTTTGATCTTTTATATGCTCCCCTCCCCCTCGATGGGGGAGGGTTAGGGTGGGGGTGAATGCACGGCATCGAATACTCGATGAAAACTCTAAACAATGCCATCGGTCCCGCCAACCGGCGATTGAGCTTGACCCGGCGGCGTGGGCGGCGGGATCATGTACCGTAAGTGCATTTGAGCATGCTCGCAGGTAGGAAGGATGAGGCGATGGCGGATATTGTAATTATCGGGGGCAGCATCATGGGCTCCAGCATCGCCTACCATCTTGCCATGGCGGGCAAGGCGGGGGAGGTCTGCGTTATCGAGCCCGATCCCAGCTACGAATTCGCGGCGGCGCCACGTTCGTCGGGCGGCGTGCGGATGATGCATGGATTGGCGGAAAATATAGAAATGTCCCGCTTCGGGCAGGAATTTTACAAGGATTTTGCCAATCTCGTGGATGTCGACGGGCAACCGGGCCGCTTCGATTTTCTCGAACATGGCTATTTGCACCTGCTCCGCGGCGCGCAGGAGATCGCAGATGCGGAAGCGAATTGCCAATTGCAGAAATCGCTGGGCGCACCGAACGAAATGATTGATGCGGACGAAGTGAAACGGCGCTTCCCGTCGATCAGGACCGACGATATAGACGCCGCTTTGCATGGCCCAAAAGATGGCTTCATCGACCCGCATGCGGCGGTCATGGGGTTCCGTCGTAAGGCGCGCGATCTTGGGGTCGAATTTGTCCAGGACCGGGTCGTCGATATCGAGGCGAATGCGACGCGGGTCGAGCGGGTGGTTCTCGATTCAGGCAAGAAAATAGACGCCGAGATCGTGGTCAATGTGGCCGGTGCCTGGGGCCCTGAAATTAGCGAAATGGTTGGTATGAAAATGCCCGTTGAACCGCTCAGCCGCTCGACTTTCTATGTCGAGACGCGTGCCGAAATGGAAATCATGCCGCTGACCAAGGATCCGTCCCACGTGTCGTTTCGCCAGGAAGGCGCGGGATACACCATCGGCCTCACCGATGTGGATGTGCCCGGCGGCTTCGATTGGGAAGTCAAACACGCGCTGTTCGATGAGGTGATGTGGCCCGCTATCGCGCATCGGGTGCCGAAATTCGAAAGCCTCAAGGTGATGCGGAGTTGGTCGGGGCATTACGCCTATAACAGGATGGATGGCAATACGATCATTGGGCCCTGGGTGGGTGGTCTGGAAAACTTCTACATTGCGACGGGATTTTCCGGGGCCGGTCTGCAAAAAGGACCCGCGATCGGCCGCGCCATGAAGGAACTTCTGCTGGATGGCGGATATCAGACGATCGATTTGAGCCGCCTGTCCTATCAGCGGGTAATTGACGATAAACCGCTGCTGGAACTTGGTTTTTCGGCGTGAATAACGGAGCCCAATAGACATGCCTATGCTGAAATCCGAATTCGTGAAGCTCGAGGATATCTATATCCCAGCCAAACGGCGCAATGCCTTGGAGCCGGAAAAAGTCGAGGAATTGGCGGAAAGCATTTTGGAGGACGGACAAAAGGTACCTATCCAGGTCCGCCGTGATCCCAAAAAGCAATTTATCGTCGTAAACGGCGCGCATCGGATTGAGGCGGTGAAGCTGCTCGGTGAAGAATCCATCGAGGCGTATATCGTGCGCGAAGGTAATTACAGCTTATAGGGAGAGAGTAGTGGTAAACGCATTCGATCTGGCGGGGAGACGGGTTGCGATCAGTGGCGCGGGAGGCGGCATCGGGTCGGAGACCGCTCGATTGGTCGCGAGCATGGGCGCGGATGTCATGGTTGCCGATCTGGAAGCCCCCGAGCCGCTGGCGGACTATCTGCGCGGGCGGGGGCGCCAATCCGTTGCGACCGCGTTGGATGTAACCGACCGGGCCGCCGTGGAAGCGTGGGCCAAAGATTGCGATGACACCTATGCGCTGATCGATTGCGCCGCGATTTGCCCTTTCGATGACTGGAATGACGAGGGATGGGATGCGGTTGCCGAGCGCGTCTTCAACATCAACTTGCAGGGGCCGCTGAATCTGACGCGCGCCTTTTTCCCCGGCATGGTCGAACGTGAGCAAGGGCGGATCGCGCTAATCGGGTCGATCGCCGGGCGGATCGGAGGGGTGCGCGCCGCGCCGCATTACGCGATGTCCAAGGGCGGTATCCATTCCTTCGTGCGCTGGTTCTCGAGGCGTGGTGCGCCGCATAATGTCACGATCAACGCTGTCGCGCCCGGACCAGTCGCGACGCCCATGACGCAAGGTGAGCCCTTCGATCCGGAATCTTTCCCGATGAAGCGCATGGCGCAGGCCGAGGAAATTGCCGGTCCTCTGGCCTTCCTGGTCTCACCGGCGGCGAGTTACGTGAACGGCGCGGTGCTCGACATCAACGGCGCGATGCACTTCAGTTGAGATTACCTAATCGTCCTGCAACAGGTGGTCGCGCTGCGTCGTGCCGGCATAATCCGTGCGGAACAGGCCGCGCCGTTGCAGTTCGGGCACAATGAGATCGACGAATTCCTCGATCGCGCCGGGGCAATAGATCGGTGAGATCATAAAACCGTCGCCGCCAGCCGTTTCCATATAGGCTTCCATTTGATCGGCGATACTGGCCGGTGTGCCAACGAATTGCGGTAGCCCGACGCTCTCGCCATGCCGCGCGCCGACTTCGCGAACCGTCATTGGCTCGCCCGATGGCTTGCGGTAACGGGTTTTCATGCGCTGCAGTTCGGGTTCCTCGCGGCCTGCCATTTCAGCGTCCGAGGGCAATTTGGAGAGATCGAAATCGAGATGAGCCGATAGGATCGCCATGCCGCCGTCCGGAGGAACGAGGCTGTTGTGGAATTCCTGCTTTTCCCGCGCCTCGGCTTCGGTCTCGCCGATAATGGGTTGCATGCCGAACAGGATCTTACAGTGATCCGGATCGCGTCCGTTCTTCGCCGTGCGTTGCTTGATGTCTGCGAAGTAGGCAGCGGCGTCTTCGGCGCGCGGTTGAATGGCGAATATCGCGTCGGCGTACTTCGCCGCCAACGCCCGTCCTTTCGGTGAGGTGCCAGCTTGGATCAGCGCGGGTCCGTTCTGCGGCGAGCGGGTGACGTTGAGCGGGCCACGCGATCTGTAAAACTCGCCTTCATATTCGATCCGGCGGACTTTCGATGCATCGACGAAGACTGCGTTGTCTCTATCCATCACGACCGCGTCGTCATCCCAGCTATTCCAGAGCTCCTGGCAGACCTGGATGAACTCGTCCGCCTTCTCGTAACGTGCATCAGTTGGCTCGCGTTCCTCGCCATAATTGGCCGCCTGATTGTGATTAACCGACGTCACCACGTTCCACGCCGCCCGCCCGCGCGTTAGATGATCGATCGTTGCCCAAAGTCGCGCCATGTAAAAGGGGTGGTGGTGGCTAACGGACAAGGTTGCACCCAGTCCGATATGGCTAGTGACCGCGCCCATCCAGGATAGCAGCGGCACCGGGTCGTGTTCTGGTGCTTGTACCGCATAACGCAGCGCCGGTTCGAGCGAGCCGCGAAAGGTGTCGGAGATGTAGTTCAGGTCGGCGAAGAAGACCATATCGAACTTGCCGCGCTCGCAGGTTTTGGCGATGTGTTGATACAGTTCCGGCTGCGCCCAGTTCTCCACCGTCATCT
>JAJFJC010000087.1 GCA_021774385.1 Alphaproteobacteria bacterium | reverse complement strand
CCTGGAGGCGACCGGACAGGACGACAATACGATCATCGTGTTTTCCAGCGACCACGGCGAAATGGCCGGCGATCATGGCATGTGCGAGAAACGCAACCTGTACGAGGAAGCCTCACGCGTACCGCTGATGATCCACGTGCCCTGGCTGAACAAAGGTGCATCAACCCGCGTACCGGGCTCGGTCAGCCATGTCGATATCCTGCCGACCTTGCTCGACTTCGCGGGCGCCGATGCGGTACCGGATATTCACGGCGTGAGCCGTACCGATGTGATGCGCGGCGACGCCAACCTCCACGAAAACGACGTCTTCACCGAATGGGACGGCATGGGCGACCGCAATCTCGGCAGCCCGGAAATCAACCGCATGGTGTCGATGCCATGGCGCGGCGTGATCAGCGGCGAGCGCTTCAAGCTGAACCTCTCGCCGGCCGACCAGTGCGAGCTTTACGACCTCAACAGCGATCCACACGAAATGAACAATCTGTTCGACGATCCGGCCCACCACGACAGGGTCCGCGACATGGCCGCGCGCATCCGCATGTGGCAGGCCGCGACGGGCGATTCGATGCCGCTGCCCACTCTATAGAGCGTATCAAGTTTAGCTGAACCCATTTCATGGGTTCGGATATTCTTATGAATCCGCTCTCTATCAATAAGTAGATCAAATTCACGAGGTTGTTGGATCGCCAAAGGCGATTCCAACCAACCACGATTTGATTTAGACCGCGATCAGGCGCGGAGCGTTTCCCCCAGGAACGCGAGAACCTTCGTCCATGCATCCTCGCTCACCTCGGGACGATAATTCGCTTCGTTGCCGAAGGACTGGAAGCCGTGTCCCGCGCCATCATAGCGGTGAAACGTATGCGGCACGCCGGCGGCGGTAAGCGCGGCATCGTAATCGTCGACATCCTCGGGCGACGGATTGCCGTCTTCATTGCCGAAGAACCCCGCGACCGGGCATTTGATCTTGCCCGCCAGTTCGATGGCCGGCGGGGTGTCCGGCCCCATCGCCAACTTCACGCGGCCACCGTAGAATATCCCACAAGCCTTGTAGTCCGGATTATGGCATGCACCGAGCCAGGACACCCGGCCGCCCCAGCAATGCCCAATGATGCCGATACGCCCGCCATCCACATTCGGCTGGGACGCCAGATAATCGAAGGCAGCCTTGAGGTCCTGCGTCGTCCAATCGTCGCGGAATTCTTCACGCTTGATCTCGATACCCGCTTCTTTCGGCCACCAGTGAAAGATGAAAGGCACGGCAACGGCATAGCCGTTTTCAGCATAGCGTTCCGCCGTCTTCAAGGTGAACGTATCATTCTCGACGCCGGTATGGCCGACCGGAATATGCTGCGCCAGAACGATCCCCGGATGCGGCCCCTCGCCTTCCGGCTCGTACATGAAGATTTCCATCGGGCTGTCTTGAACGGTCACGGTATCGATACGGTGCACGGCCTGTCCCTCCGTTAGCTATTGAAAACGCGCGCCGCCGTCGCGCGATCACGGTAATTCAATCTAATCCTACGGCATGGCTTCGAGAACCGCGATCGATTTGACCGCATATTAGGTCAAGGTAATATGGATGAAGTCACCCGTAATATTTGAGGAGCCCACGATGCGCCGAACCACATTAATAGCGGGGTTCCTCCTCTCTCTGTCCATTCTTACGACAAGCGCCATCGCGCAAAAAGCCGTGGCGCAAGACAACCCCGCGCCGGGAGCTCAAAAGGCTGTTCCAGCCCCGGCGGGATCGCTCGTAACGCTAAAGGATTTCATGAGCGAGATTAAAGATTTAACAAAAATACACCTGGAACAATCGAAAAACGAGGCCGCGGCGCATAGGAATACCTTGGACGATAAAATAAAGGGCTGGGAAGCAGTTGGGGAAAAGTTCCTCTGGTTCATCGCCTTGATCGGCGCGAGCAGTATCGTGGGCCTATATTTCTACTCACGCGACTACGCGCGGAAGCAGGCCCGGACGCAAATAGACGCGGTTTTCGAGAAAGAACTGACCAGCAATATCGAGCGAATTTCTAGCAAGTTCCACGCTGACATGGAGGACCTTGTCGAGGAGCATAGAGCCGTCATTGAAGCGCAGTTCAAACAATCAGAAGCGCAAATCCAAGTTCAGTTCGAAGAGTACGAAGCCAAATTACAGGAAATAATCGGCGCGGAAGCGCAAGCCTTGATGGAGGATGTCAAATCCCTGCGCGAGGATTTCGCGCGGGTTCCGCCGGACGGCGGGGCACCACAGATCGATGTCCTACCGGACTCGGTATCGGGTAACTCGCCCCAAGAGAGGCAAAAGCATTGGGAAAAAATGCAACACGCGCTGCTCAACCACAATTTCGTTTGGCGTAGCCTCGAACGTTTGGCGAAGGCGGCGGACGTCGATTCCACGCTCGCGGAAGATATTCTTCGGGATCACGGCGAGGAAGTGCGCATAAGTAGGGGTAAGTCCGGACGCACCATCGCCCGGCATATCAGCCGCTCGCCGGCCAATAGGGCCTAATTAGACCGTGATATCGACGATCGATCCGCGCGTGGCGTCGGTGCTCAATGTTTCCTCACCGCTTTCGTTCGCCGCAGGGGCCGTGCCCGAAGCGACCAAGGACGCGCCGGAGTCGGTGCTCTCTTCATTTTGACCGTTCGTCTGGGCGGCGGCTTGAAGTTGCTGCTGCTCGACGCGCTGAACACCCGTTAATTGAGTGGCGCCTAAGGATGCAGAGGACGTGCTCCCCGTAATGTCACTAACAGCCATTGAAATCTCCGTTTCACGGGCAAATTTTCGAACAATGCTGCCAAAAAATCAGCGGCAGCAGCCGAACTTGTTAAATAACTTACTGTAATATTGTAACTTTTTGGAAATAATCAAGAAACTTCTTACAGGAGCGCAAAAACATACCCCCGGATATTCCCGTGGCGCGCGCCGTCTTTTGGTTCCTGCCATCCTGATTGCTTCAGGATATCAACATCTTATGAAATGTCTCAGGCAGCCGTTAACTATATTAAAGGTTCTTAAAATTTTACCGCTGATTCCCTTATGGAATCCAACCTTTTAGAAGGAATACCTGCTAAACTTGGTTAACGAAAGCAGTCAAAAATACAGGAACCGGCCACGGCGCCAAGGGTGGTAACCCCCGTGCGCCGTACCAGCGTACTATTTCCTAAATTTCAGCGGAAATACCCAATCAAACGGCAACATCGACGTTCGATCCGCGCGTCGGATCGTCGCTCGACGGGCCTTCCCCACCGTTCGTCGTTGCCGACGCCTGGCCGGGATCAGCGGTTCCTTCACTTTGACCACTCACTTGGCCGGCGGCTTGGAGTTGCTGTTGTTCGACTCGCTGAACGCCCGTTAACTGTGTAGAGCCCAACGATGCGGAAGCGGTCGCTCCCGAAGAATAACTAATAGCCATTTTTTGCTCCGTTTTACGGATTTAAACCTAACCGAATTCGCCTTTACTTCAAAGGCTGCGGCATTTCGTTAACTATTAACCTATTGTAATATAGCGTACTTCTATAAAAAAATCAAGAAGATTCAAATAATTTGGTTAAGTATAGTTTTTTTATGGTCGAAATACGTAGTAATTCCAACACTACGGTAATTTCTATTTGTAAAATAATCAATTAGTTACAATATATGCATTATTATAACTTATAAATTATCATAAAATTTTATATATCTGGTTGAGATCGATAAACGAGAGCCCACGACCCAAATTAAAAACTATTCTAGATATCCCCATACCGCGCTACAAAACCGTATCGGTTGCGAGCAACAGGGAATTGATTGGGTATGTCGGTAAATGCAAGCCTGACGGAAACGTTGGCCGGATTCGCGGAGGCGTCCGATTATGAGTCATTGCCGCCGGAGGTCATCGCCGCCACGAAACAACGCGTCCTCGATACGATCGGTGTTGCCCTGGCGGGATCGAATGCGCCCGGTTGCGATGGCGCGCGAAAAACGATCCTGGCGGAGGGCGCGACGGGTACGAGCACGATTTGGGCCAGCGGTGAACGCGTCGGCAGCCGTGGGGCGGCGTTTGTCAATGGCATGCATGCCGCCGCGTTGGATTATGACTCGGTTTATGAACGCGGCTCTGTACACCCGGACATCGTTACCATTCCGGCGGCCTGGGCGATTGCCGAGCAGACCGGTGCCGACGGCAAGGCATTCCTGACCGCGGTGGCCATCGGAAACGAGATCGCCTGCCGGCTCGGGGCGGCCAATCTGCACAATAAGGGCTGGTTCTATACATCCGTGCACGCCGTGTTCGGGGCCGCCGCCGCCAGCGCGAAGTTGCTTGGCCTCGGCGCACAGGGCATCACCGATGCGCTCGGCCTGGCGCTGAGCAGCGCCGGGGGAACGCAACAGGCGTTGGTCGAGAAAAGCCTCGCCAAGCGCGCGCAATCGGGTTTCGCCGCCGAGGCGGGTCTTTTCGCCGCGCAACTCGCCGCCGCCGGTATCAGCGGCCCCCGCGAGGCCATCGAAGGCAAATTCGGTTTCCATAAATTGTACGGCGAAGGCGACCCCGAGATCTTGATCGACAAGATTGGCCAGCACTACGAATCTCTCGAAGTTGCCATTAAAAAATATCCAAGCTGTACGGCCAACCATGTTCCCATCGATCTCCTAATCGATACCGCCGTCGATCACGATCTCGAACCGGACAAGATCGACAGCATCGAAATCTCGCTATCCCCCTTTGCCGACCAACTCGTCGGCGCGGCTTTCGATCCTTCAGAAAATCCACAAGTCGCCGCCCAGTTCAGTATCCATTATTCGGCGGCGAGCGCCCTGCTCCGCCGCCGTCTCGGTATCGCGGAAATACAAAATGAGGCGGTCTTCGATTCCAGGGTCGCGGCATTCATTCCGAAGGTGTCGGTTGCAATCGACACAGATAACAAAGGCAAATTTGCTCCGGCCGGCATCGCGATCAGAACGGCGAGCGGCGACACGCTCACGCGGCGTCTCGACAATGTGCCCGGCACACTGGCGAACCCTTTGTCGGACGAACAAGTCGCCGCGAAATTTCGCAACTGCGCAGCCTTCGGTCTCAACCCGCGCAACGAGACGGCGGCGGACGCGCTAGCGGCCGCACTCGGAAATATAGACGCACGCAATTCCCTAGACGGCATATTGGACGGGAGATAACACCATGGCACCAATTGTAGAACCCATCGACGGCGCGATTGGCGCCACCGTTACCGCGGTAGACCTTTCGCAAGAACTCGACGCGACGGATCGCAAAACGCTCGTCGACGCCTGGAACGAGCATTCGGTACTTGTCTTTCGCGATCAAAAAATAACACCGGACGAACTGCTCAGTTTCAGCCGTTATTTCGGTAATCTGGAAACCCATGTTTTGGAGCAGTATCTGCATCGGGAGCACCCGGAAATTCTCGTCGTCTCGAATATCCTCAAGGACGGCGAGAATATTGGTATTCCTGATGCCGGCCGCTACTGGCATACCGATTTGTCCTACCTGTCCGAACCGAGCCGCGGCTCGATCCTCTACGCCATCGAGATCCCCGAGGAAGGCGGCGAAACGCTTGGCAATACGATCTGGGCCAGCACGGCGGCGGCCTATGAGGCCCTACCAAAACCGAAGCGGAAACAGCTCGAAGGCCTGACAGCCGAATACAGCCTCGGCAACCGGTTTAACAAACTGGCCGAGGACGGCGCCCAACACCAGAAGATGTCCGAGGCGCAAAAAGACCTGACGCCGCCGGTCACCCATCCGATTGTCCGCACCCACCCTATCACCGGACGCAAAAGCATCCTCGTCAATGAGGGACACACGACCCATATTCATGGCCTGCCGGAAGAGGAAAGCCGCACGCTGCTGGCGGAGCTATGGGCGCATTGCACCAAGCCGGAATTCACCTACCGGCATGTTTGGCAGCCGGGCGATGTCGTGATGTGGGATAATGTGCCGACGCAGCATTTGGCGATCTGCGATTACGCCCTGCCGCAACGCCGGCTGCTGCACCGCACCACGCTCACCGGCGAGCGGCCGGTTTAAGCAGTCAATTCGAGTATGTCGAGGCCGTTCACCCGGTCGATGAGATAGATGACGCCCTTGTCGTCGACATCCACATCGTTGCTTTGCGGTGCGGGGAAGCCGGGCGCGGGTTGCGGTACGTAATAGCCGCGCTCAAGCGGCGCGAACGGGTCGGAAATATCGATGATCCGCAGCCCGGCGCTGAACCAACTGCAATAGACCAAGTTATCGCGCATATGTTCCTGGAACTGATGCGCGCCAGGGCCATAAACTTCCGGCCGTTGTTGGTTGTAGTTCCCCTCGGCATTCAAATGCGCGCGGGCCCAGGGCGCATCGAAATCGGTTACATGGAAGGTTGAGAGCGGCTTGATATCGCTGTAGGCGGTGATATCGAACACCCATAGAAAGGCGTGCGGCTGGCCGGTCGCATGCGGATGTTCCTCGTCGACGCAAATGGCGATGCGTCGGCCCGCTATTTCATGGGGTACGGGCAGAATTGTGTGCGTCGGCTCAGGAAACGGCGGATGATAATTATGTTCCGCGACCGTGCGCGGTGCTTCGATCATCGAAATATCGAGGACCTTGAAGCCGGCGTGCCAGCAGGCAACCCACAATTCGTCGCCCGCGCGCATGCCGTGATGCACGCGGTTGCTGACCCCTTTCCAATCCGGCGTCTCGCCGCCGGCAATATGTTGCCCCGGCATGTGCCACCGCGACACCTCGCGCACGTTCGTGGGATCGGAAATGTCGTAATTGACGATGATGTTGCCGACATAGCCCTCCATCTCGGTGGAGATATAGGCGTAATTCTCGTCGCAATGGAAACGATGGACGCCAATGCCGCCCGTGCGCTGAAAGGCAACGAGCTTTGGCTCCGAAGGGTCGGCAATATCGTAAATCTTAAAGCCGCCGTCTTCGTAACCATGTTCCGCCACGGCATGCAGTTCAGGCATCCGCTCGACCGGCGCGCGTAATTCCGCCGCCAGCTCCGCATCTGTTGGTTCGCGTCCGTCACGGGCCAGACCCGCCGCCTTCAGGGCTGGAATTCGAAACCCCTTGCGCAGGAAATGGCGGTCATACATCTCGCTATTGACCAGCATCAGGTCTCGATTGCCGGCGAACCTCGCCTTATGGCTATGCGAGGCAGTACCCTCGAGATTGATGCGCGCTAGAACACGCGGCGCGCGCGGGTTGGAAACATCGATCAGGGTCGTTCCGTGCGGCGGGTCAATATGGCCGACGATGGCAAGACCGTCGCGCACCTCGACCTGCCCGCCACCGGGAATATCCAGATGCGCGATACGGTTTACGTTCTTCGAGAACGGACTATTTTCAGATTGATTCATGACGCAAGAGTGCTCGTTCAATTCAAGCGATGTCAATCGAGGAATTTGGCGTTAGGGTCATCCCGTAACACAAGGAACCCAAACATGAATGCCTCGCCAACCAGAGCCCGCACCATCGGCACGCGCCATATGGCCGCCGCCGGTCACTATCTTGCCGCACAGGCCGCGTTTCAGATTCTGGAAGCGGGCGGCAACGCGGTCGATGCCGGCGTCTGCGGCGGGATCGCCCTTGGTGTGTTGCAATCAGAGTATGTCGGCTTCGCCGGCGTCGCGCCGATCATGATCCAACCGGCCGCGACGGGAGAAACCATCACGATCAGCGGCCTCGGCCATTGGCCCAAGGCCGCGTCCCTGGAAACATTTCACCGCGACCATGGTGGACAAATACCGCCAGGCATCTTGCGGACCCTCGTACCCGCCGCACCGGAAGCCTGGATCACGGCACTGGAGCGATGGGGCACGATGCGTTTCGGGGACGTCGCGGCCGCCGCCGTGCGGTTCGCGCGGGATGGCTTTCCGATGCCGGTCCTGACCAGCCGGATCATCACCAAGGCCGAGGAAAATTATCGCCGCTGGCCCGAGAATGAAAAAATCTACCTGCCGAACGGCAAGCCACCGCAACCGGGCGACCTGTTCGTGCAATCCGATCTTGGCGGCACCATTCAGTACATGATCGACGAAGAAGCGTCCGCGAAAGGCGACCGCATGGCGGGACTGCAAGCCGCGCGAAAGGCGTTCTATACCGGCGACATCGCACGCACGCTGATCCGGTACCACGAGGAAAATGGCGGATGGCTGGCGGCCGAGGATTTGGCGGACTTCCGCGTTGCGGTTGAGGCACCGCTGAGCGTGCGCTTCGGCGACTTCGAGGTCTTCACCTGCGGCCCGTGGTGCCAGGGTCCCCTGTTGGCGCAGACAATACGCCTGCTCGACGGAATCGATTTGGGCGCATTGGGCCATAATGATCCCGCCTATATTCACATGATTGTCGAAGCGTTCAAGCTTGCCTATGCCGACCGGCATGCCTATGTCGGCGACCCGCGTTTCGTCGATGTCCCTATCGCGGGCATGCTGGACGATACCTATATCGCCGAGCGGCGAAAATTGATCGACCCCAAAGTGGCGCATCCCGGCATGCCGAAACCGGGACGTCCCGGCGGCGGTGCCTGGCACGGCGAATTGAACCTGCGGGAAACCGCACCCGCCGACGAGATCGCTCAACTCGACACGTCCTATATCAGCGTCATCGATTCCCAGGGCACGGTTTTTTCCGCCACCCCCAGCGACGGGTCGGCCGCGGGTCCGGTTATCCCGGGACTCGGTTTCGTTGCCTCCACGCGCGGCGCGCAATCCTCGACGGATCCGTCCATCCCCTGCGTTCTCGCACCCGGCAAGCGGCCGCGGCTGACACCCAATCCCGCGATTGCTCGGCGCGACGGCCATTGGGTCATGCCATTCGGCTCGCCCGGCAACGACGTGCAGCCGCAGGCGATGATGCAAGTCTTGCTCAACCTGTTCACCTTCGGCATGACGCCGCAGGACGCGGTCGAACAACCGCGCTTCGCCACATTCAGCTATCCACGCTCCTCCGCCCCGCACCCCTACAGTCCCGGGCTGATGAACCTGGAAGGACGTTTTGCGGACGAGACGGCGTCGCGCCTGCGCGCGATGGGCCACGATGTCGCGATATGGCCAGACTGGGAATACGCCGCGGGCGCCGTTTGCGCCATTCTCCACGACCTATCGTCGGGTACCATGGAAGGTGGCTCCGACCCAAGGCGCCCAACCGCCGTCATCGGCTGGTAGCCGCCAACCACCATTCACTTTCGAGACCGCCGAAGCGGCAGCGCCGGATATACTCGCATCGCCGTTGAAAAATTGCGAAAGTGTCGACCAAATGATGGAGCACTAAACAATGCGCAACCGTCACGATGGTCCCATCACGGATCGTTCAGCATGGCGCGGCAGTGATTTCACGGACAGCGACGAGTGGGCCTATAAACTGACTCCGCGCGAGTTGGACGAACTCGACGCGGCCCTACAAAGCGTGATCAGTGCCGACCTCGCACCGGTGGAATTTTCCCGCGATGCCTTCCCCTTGCCAACCTTCGGAAAGAGGCTGGCTGAAATTCTCGATGAGTTGGAGAACGGACGAGGCTTCGCACTGCTACGAGGCATTCCGGTGGAACATTACGACCAAGCCTCGCTCTACCGGCTTTACTGGGGCATCGCCGTTCATCTCGGCGATATGATTTCGCAGAACGCCAAGGGCGATCTAATCGGACGCGTCGAGGATATCGGTGTCGACATCAACTCTATGAATGCGCGTGGATACACAACGAACGCGGAACTACAACCGCACAATGACTCATCCGACATCGTTGGCTTGCTTTGCGTGAACCGGGCCAAGGAAGGCGGCGAAAGCACGATTGCCAGCGCCATGACGATCTATAACGAAATCCTGGCGCGAAACCCTGAATATTTAAACCTGCTCTATCGCGGCTTTCACTACGATGTACGCGGCGAAGGCGTCACCGGCGGATCGAACGAAGTGACGCGCAACCGGGTTCCCGTATACAGCTTCTTCGATAACCGCTTGTCATGCCGTTTCAACAAACGCGCCATCGAAACAGCCGCCGACAAGATGGGCACGCCTTTGACGGCGCTTGAGCAGACCGCCCTCGACAGGATTGCGGAATTAACGCTCGATCCGCAAACGCGGTTCACCTTTGAAATTCAGCCGGGAGACCTGCAACTTCTAAACAATCACATGGTCCTCCATGCGCGCAGCAATTTCATCGATTGGCCCGAGCGCGAACGCCGGCGGTTGCTCTTGCGACTTTGGGTAAACCGGCGAGAAGGTGAAGGCCGCCGTTTGGCACCAGCATTCGCGTCACGCTACAATACCGGCCACCGTCAGGGCGTTGCCGTAAGCGCGGCGGAATAACGAAGCTTCGGCGTCGTTTTACCCGTCGTTTTACCTGGAGAACGTCCGCCGGATGATTGAACTCCTCGATCCTTACATCGGTTTCGTTTCCGCCTGGGAACTGGTTGTGATTGCGGCCACGGTGCTCTTTGCTGGTTTCCTGCGGGGATTTGTCGGGTTCGGTGCCGCGTTAATCCTTGTCATGGTGTTGAGCGTCATTTTCGGTCCGCTCGTCGCGGTACCGGTCGCAAGCTTCGCCGGCATCCCGGCGACGGCACAGCTATTACCGAACGCGATCCGTTATTCCGAGCGGCCCTTCGTGATCCCCTTCGGTCTCGCGACCTTCATCGCCGCGCCGGTTGGCGCCTGGATACTGATTTCCATCGAACCATCGGTCATGCGGATGGTCATTTCCATCGCCGTTCTGGCCATGGTCATCGTTATGTACCGCGGATGGCAACTCAAACAACGCCTCGGCCCAACCGCGCTTGCCGGCGCGGGCGCGGCGGCGGGGTTCGTACAGGGCGCCGCGGGTGTCAGCGGTCCGATGGCGGTCGTGGTTGCGCTGTCTCATCCCGGTACCGCGCATCAGCAAAGGGCCAACGTGATCGGCACCGTTACCGCGCTAAACCTGTGTAATCTGGTCCCGTTCTGGTATCACGGCCTCTACACGCTCAATGTCATCGTCATCAGTCTACTGATTGTTCCGCTCTATTCCCTTGCCATCTGGCTCGGGGCGCGGTTTTTCTCCGAACGCGGTCACCAACATTTCCGCAACGCGGCACTACTTTCGCTCGCGGGTATCGGCGTGACAACGATGGCTTTGGCCATTAAGGACCATTTGGGACTTTAACGGATAGTGCGCACGCTGTTTGACACCGTTGCCGTTCAATTACCCTTGAATACACGCGGCGCATCGCCCCGGTAGGATGCCACGGCGATGGCGGCGTCTTCCGTTTCGCTGGCCAGTAGGTGCTGATCGAAATCCATATGCATGATCGAACGGTCGAGGGCGCCGGTGATGGCGTTGACGCTGCGCTTGATCATCTGCGCCGCGATCGGTGGTTGGGCCGCATAACGTTGCGCCCACGCCATTGCCGTTTCCGCGACCGCGTCCGTCGCGACCATTTCATCGAGCACGCCCCATTGCAACAACGTCGGGGCCTTTACGTGCTCGCCACTAATGACGATCCGCTTCGCCCGGGCCGGGCCCATGAGGTGCACGCAAAGCGGCAGGCTTTGCCACATCAGCGGCACGCCGATAAGAATTTCGGGAAACGACATGAAACAGTCTTCAGCCCCGATCCGAAAATCGAGCGCCGTCGCGATGCAGGCCCCGCCCCCCATCGCGGCACCGGTCCACGCGGCGATGGTGATCTGATCCATATCCAAGAGCGCTTGAATACAACGCTGTCCGATACGGCGCTTCTGCCGTGTGACGCTTATACTATCGTCTTCCGGGCGACGTTCGGTCAGGTCCGCGCCCGACGTAAAATGCTTGCCCGCACCCTCGAAAATCACCACCCGCGAATTTGCATCGTCTCTGAAACTCAACGCGGCGTGCTCGATCTCTTCCAGATGCCGCGCATTGAGCGCGTTCGCCCGTTCGGGACGATTGAACGTTACCGTGGCGATTTCGCCACCGCGCGCGACCTTGATATGTTGATAGTCCATTTCCTCACCTCAATAGTTCGCAAACCAATTTTATCTGCGTCTACAAACCGTATTTTTTCGCCAGCGCTTCGAACTTCGGCAGTTCCAACAATTCATTATGTTCCTGGAAGCTGTTCATGCGGTCCATATAGGCGGCTGTCGTTCCGGTATCCTTGAGGTTTTGCAGGAACCCTTCGGCCTGCCGGGCAAGGAAGCGCGCCAATCCACCGGCGAAGATCACCACATCGTAGCCAAGTTCCTGTAGCTCGGATGCCGGAAGCAAGGGTGTCAGGCCAGTTTCGACCATGTTGGCAAGCACGGGTTTACCGATCGCCTTCGGCACCGCGGCCAGTTCCTCGACCGACCGGGGGCTTTCGAAGAAGATCACGTCGGCGCCGGCTTCCGCGTAAGCGTGGGCACGTTCCAAAGCTTCATCGAAACCGACCGCGGTGCGGGCATCGGTACGTGCGATGATCATGAAATCCTCGTCTTGGCGGGCATCCAGCGCGGCCTTGAGCTTGCCAACCATCTCATCCTTTTCGATCAGCGACTTGCCCATGAAATGGCCGCAACGTTTCGGCATTTCCTGATCCTCGATATGGATACCGGCGACGCCCGCGCGTTCATATTCGCGCACCGTCCGCATGACGTTCAGGGCATTTCCGTATCCGGTATCGGCATCGCAAATCAACGGCAGTTCGGACGCATCCGCGAGTTGGGTCGCGCGGTGAACCATTTCCGTCATTGTCGTCAGCCCAAGATCAGGCATCGCCAGGGTCGAATGCGAAACCCCTGCCCCGGTCATATACATCGCCTCGAACCCCATCTGCCCGATCAGCTTCGCCATCAGCGGGTCGTAGGTGCCGGGGCACATTAAAATGTTCTCTCCTGCGATGAGTTTGCGGAGCTTAGTTGTATGCTTCATCATCGGGACCTTTCCAATTCCATGCCCAATTTGCCGGGGACATGGTCGCATGTGAGGTGGATATTCCGAAATTTTTCGATGGACCACCGGCGAGAATAAGAGAAGGAACGATCCTATGGGCATGACGATGGTTGAGAAAATACTCGCCCGGTCCGCTGGCTTGGAGAAAGTCGTGCCTGGCGACCTCGTTACGGTCAATGTAGAGACCGCCGTCGTCATCGATCAGAACTTCATGCACAACCGCATGCGTGAACCGAAGAAAGTCTTCGACCCCGACAAGATCGTCATCATGCTGGATCATATCGCGCCGGCGGACAGCCCGATGCGCGCCAGCATGCACAAGGCGGCGCGGCGCTTCGCGGACAAGCATGGCATCACCAAGTTTCATGACATCAACAATGGCCTCGGCATCTGCCACCAGTTGGTCGCTGATTTCGGTTACGCGATTCCGGGAACCTTGCTTGCCTGCGTCGACTCACACACTTGCAGCGCGGGCGCGTTCAATTGCGCGGCGCGTGGCATCGGCCACCCGGAGATGAGTTACGTATGCGCCACGGGCCAGACTTGGTTTCCGGTCTGCGAGACGATCCGTTATGAACTCACTGGAGAATTGGCCCCTCTCTTGAACAGTAAGGATATCATCCTTCAAATCGCCAACGATTATGGCGAGCACGCAATGCACAATGTCGAATTCGTCGGCAATGGTGTCACCAGGATGAGTATGAATGCCCGCCGGACCCTTGCTACCATGTGCGCCGAAATCAGCGCCGAGTTCGCCGTATTCGAAGCCGACGAACGCTGTCAGGCGCATATTCGGGAGCGCAATCCGGGGATCGAGTTCGAGGCTCAATTCGCCGACCCAGACGCCGTCTACGCGGCGGAGCGAACTGTCGATTTAGCTGAAATCGAGCCGCTGGTCGCCTATCCCGACACCGTTGTCCAGAATGCCCATCCCGTGTCGGAAGCAACTCAAGACCATATCGACCAGGCCTTCATCGGTTCCTGCGCCAATGGAACGCTTGATGACTTCGAGATCGCGGCTCGTGTCGTTAAAGGGAAGAAGATTGCCAGCGGCACGCGATTCATCGTGACGCCCGGATCGCAGGCAATATTTCTGGAGGCGATCCGGCTTGGTTACGTCGAAACATTGATGGAAGCCGGGGCCGTCGTGACGAATTCGACCTGTGGCGCGTGTTGTGGCTACAGCAACGGTATTTTGGCGCCGGGCGAGAAATGCGTCACCGCCTCGACGCGGAACTTCAAGGGGCGGATGGGTAGCCCGGAAGCGGAAATCTATCTCGCCTCACCCGCCACCGTCGCCGCCAGCGCCATTCGCGGCATGCTGACCGATCCCCGTGAATTGATCTAGGAATATCGATATGCGCATCAACGGAAAGACCTGGAAGTTTGGCGATCATATCAATACCGACCTGATTCTACCCGGCCCCGTCATGCTGTTGCCGTTTGATGAGCAGCCTAAATACGCCTTTCAAGCCAACCGGCCGGGCTGGGCCGATGAAGTCGCCGAAGGCGATGTTATTGTCGGCGGACATAATTTCGGTACCGGATCCGGCCGCCCCGCGGCGCGTTCGTTACGGGAGCTCGGCATCACCTGTATCATCGCGGAATCCATCAATGGCCTGTTCTTCCGGAATTGCGCAAACTACGGCGTGTTCGCCTTGGAATGTCCGGGCATCTCCAAGTTCATCGAGGAAGGTGACGAAATCGAAGTCGAATTCGGCCAATTCACCGTCCGCAACAAGCGCACCGGCGAGATCCTGCAAGGCACCCATTTTCCCGACATGATCATGGAAGTCATGGCGGCGGGTGGCATCTATCCGATGATGGAACGAAAAGGGTTGCTCGCGGAACCCAATCCGGAGACGGCTTAATCTACTCCGGTTTCCGGGCCGTAATCATGACCCAACGGTGGAAGAAGACAAGCTGATCATCCAGGATAGACAGGCCCATGCCGGCATCGCGCCCCGCCTCCGCCAAGGCGCGCGCAACCGTCCGTAAGGGCACCAGGCGCTGTGGATCGTTGACGATCCCCATCCATTCCTCGAATTCCCGCGAAGCGTCCCAGGTCGCGCCCGACTGAATTCTAAAACCCGTTCCCTCTACCGATGCATTAAGTTCCGGTAGCGGCAGCATGCGAATGTGAGAAGGATCGCGAATGATTTCGATGGCGTTCTGCAACGCCGCATCCTTCTCATCCTCGGAAACGACCACATCCGCGATCACCAGAAGGCCACCCGGGCGCAGCACGCGAAAAATTTCACCGAGGACGATTTTCGGATCGACGAAGTGATGCAGGGCCAGCCGTGTCACCGCGCCATCGAACGTGGCATCGCCGAACGGCATATGCTCCGCGGCACCTTGTTCGAACGACACGTTTCGAAGTCCCGCATCATCGCAACGTTTGCGGGCCTGTTCCAGCATCGCCGGCGTTGCGTCGAAGGCGGTTATCGATTCAGCCTTCTCCGCCAGCGTCGCCGTCACCGCGCCGGGACCACAGGCGACATCGAGGATTTTCCCCGCCGCCACTTCGGCGATTTCCTCTTGAAAGCGCGCAATGACATTGCCGCCGGCAACCGCGGCATAGGCGCTGAAGGTTTCGGCTTGCCGGGTAAACTCTTCCGCCACACGGTCTAAATGATCCATCAAACCTCTCCCGCCTCGCCAAACGCTTTCACTGACATTCCCGCGTCGAAAAAAAGACGCCGGGCTCTATTTCTTTCCGATAAACAAGGTTGCACCTTCGGCGCCTGTCTGTTCGGCATGCATCGTACCCGCCGGAACCCTGCAAATATCTCCCGGCCGATGCGTAACGGTTTCGTTTTCCCTGACGACCGTGAATTCGCCCCGCATTACCATCGCAAAAGCGGAAAATTCATGGGTGTGCAACTCGTTGCTCATGTTCGGTTCGCAATCGAGCCTCTCTCCCTCGCCATACCCTTCATCCAGAAGCGCTTGTTTAAATTCGACTTCGTTCATGCTCATTTCCTTAATGGTATTCAACAAAATTTCGGTATTGTCACCAACTGGCGCTAACTGTGTATTCGCATGCCAAATGTCAGCGCTCACCAATCCAGCTATTTCGCGTCTTGTTGCCCGCCCAGTTCCAGTGTCCCGAAAAACTTTGGAAGCCGGGATCAAAGGAAATCGTGAGCTCGCCACTTCCCGCCGCTTCCCGCCACGCGAAAACGACGCCATAGTCGCCGGCCCGGCGGACTTGCGAAAGCGTGCCGCGATACCGGCCTCCACCATAGGCATAAGCCCCCTGCAAACGCCCCTGAGCGTCCAAATGGAATTGCGTCACGATCGAACGCAGCTTGCCCTTGCTCGAATATTGCCCCTTAAACGCACCAACTGCTTTTGCCCCAAATGCCGTAAGCGCGACCGGCTTTTTCAGCGCATCGATACGCCGTTTCGCGAGGTTATCAAAAACGCCATCCGGGAATTTTTTGCGGTAATCCTTGAAGTCCGCCACGTTTTTACTGTCTTGTATCGACTTCCAAAAGGCGACTTCCGCTTCCGCGCCGGGCTTCGCTGGCAGGTTCCGTTTCAGCGGCTTCGCCGGGTTCTTTAGCGACGCGATACGCCGCTCGGCAAGTCCGGCGAAGGTTCCGTTTGGAAAGGCCGACAAATAATCTTCGAAGTCAGCCGGACTGCTGCTGTCCTTGATCGAATCCCAAAACAGTAATTCCGCCGAGCGGCCAATTGGACGGCTTCCGTCCGGCGGCGGCATTTTTTTCGGTAACGGAGACGGGCGCGCGGCAATCCGAAAAATAAAATCCCCCTGGTTCAAATCGGGATCGTTGAGCTTGCCGTTGCGCGGTGTCTGTCCGCCGTCGGAATAATTCGTGATCTCGCTGGTCATGAACAGGCCCAATTCGCTCGCCGCCAAATAACCATCCTGATTGGCATCGGCGCGGACCTCGCCATTCAACGCCCGGATGAAAAGCTTGCGAAACGTGCCGTCATCGGACACTTCCTGCCCCGCATCACCGCTGGTCAGAAATTGCCGCACAGGGCGCGTGGTGGCCCGGGTAATGCCCGCCGGTGGCTTGGCCCGCCCAACATTGAAAACGGTTCCGGCAAAGCAGGAATCAAAGACGGACAGAATATGCAACGCACTCGCCCCGCGCACATATTCACCCATGCGCCGCAAGGACAGCGCCTTGCGTAAAAAAAGCCCGGTTTCGTTCACATCCGGCGCGTCTATGGGAACGAGATACCCTTCGCCCCTCTCCGAATAACCATGTCCCGCATACCACAGTAAAAGCCGGGCCTCGGGGTCCTGGCCGGTTTCGTAAAAGAACGTTTCCAGCGCGTCGGTCAATTCCTTGGATTTCAGGTTCGTTTTCAGCGTGACCTTAAACCCCTTGGCCTCAAGGGCTTTGGCAACCAATCGGGCGTCCTTCACCGCATTGGAAAGCCGAGGCCACGCTCCTGTATACAAGTCGTTGCCGATTACAAGGGCATGCGAGGCTGCGTAGAGCTTAACCTTACCCGAAACCGCCGCATCGGCCGCCTCGCTCGCGCGTAGCTCGACCGTCAATTCGCGCGCGGCCCCCGGCCATGCAAACGCACCGGCGAAAACCACCAGCAAAACAAACGCGTATTCCCGCAGTCTAGCCGTCATGCCCAAAGCGCACCTCGGATGCTCGCCATCAACCGATTGTGCGCAATTCGAATGCGGTTTCCAACGGAAAACCGAATACGGTTCCCCTATTCCTCGTCGAAACCGACGAAGGTTACGATATCGTCGATTGGCGTGCGCCTGGATTTTACATCGTTGGCGGCGAAACCCTCGCTGGGATATCCCATGGCGATACACGTCATGATGACCTCATCGTCGGGAATGCGGGCATGTTCGCGAACCACTGGGGATTGCATGATGCCTTGCCCGTTGATCACCGTTCCCAGGCCGCGCGTCCAGGCCGCCAGCACAAGGCCGTAGACCACCGCGCCAAGATCGAAGTGGCTGATCGTCGCGGGCTCCAGGACCTTGTCATAGGTCATGACAATCGAGACCGGTGCGTCAAACTGGCGAAATCCACGCAATACCCAATCCTGCCTGCGCTCGGCGTCTTGGCGTTCAATCCCCATTGCCTCGAAAAGCTGCACGGCAACCTCGACCTGGCGTTTGCGATGAATGCCCTGGTAGCCATCCTTACGCACCGGAATTTCCCGGCTAGGCGGAACGCCAGCCAAATTGCGTTCAGTATTCCCTTCGCGAATACGGTCCAGCGGCGCGCCGGTCACGATATGGAAATGCCAAGGCTGGGTGTTCATCGAAGACGGCGCGCCCTTGGCGATCTCGATCACCTCGCGGATGACTTCCTTCGGCACGGGGTCGGGTTTATAACCGCGAATGCTTCTGCGTTCACGGACGAGTGTTTCAAAATCCATTGGGGGGGTACTCCACGAAATTCGCTACGATTTGCCGGGATCAGTTTAGTCGACGACGGGAACCAACTGAATGAGACAATCTGTCTCCTCAGATGCAATTCACTGCCTGGCTAAGCGGCCTTCGTTTATAGGTGACTACCGGCATCCACGAGCAATGTTTCGCCAGTCACCCAGCGCGCGCCTTCAATGAACCACAGGATTGTTTCCGCGATATCTTCCGGCGTGTTTGCCCGTCGTAAGGGCGTGTTCTTTTCAACCGCCGCAACCCGCTCTTCATATTTCTCCGTGCTGCCCATTCCGGCGGCTTGCCAGCGGCCACTGATAAATCCGGGACATATTGCATTGACTCGAATTTCCGGCGCCAAAGCGCGTGCGAGCGACATGGTCATCGTATTGACCGCGCCTTTGGACGCGGCATAGGCGACCGAGCTGCCCGCGCCATATACACCCGCGATGGACGAAACATTAACAATCGCGCCATGGCCTGCCGCCTTCATGTGCGGTGTCACGGCTCGGGTCATTTGATAAACACCGAAGACGTTGGTTTTGAAAATGCGCTCGAAATCCTCGGGTGTCAGCCCTTCAAGGTCGGCATGATCAACATATTTCGTGGTCCCCGCATTGTTCACAAGGGCGTCGACACGGCCCCATTTTCCCATTGTCTCCGCGACAAGCCGGCGGCCTTCCCCGTCATCGCCAATATCGGCCTGAACCAACAGCGTTTCGACACCTTCCGCTTCGCAGGCCGCCTGCGTTTCCTTCGCATCGTCCACGCTACGGGAATAATTGATCACGACATTGCAACCCTTTGCCGCGAGCAACCGCGCCGTTGCCGCCCCCACGCCCGCCGCCGAGCCCGTGACGATCGCCACTTGTCCCTTCATACTCATAGTCGTCTCCTAAATTCCAATGGTCGATTGCGCCTGTCGTTCCGCGCGGGGTTTCTCCCGCCACTGTAACCGAAGTAACACCACGGACGCCAAGAATCAGCGAGAGCGAAGCAAAGTCAAATTTGATTGAATCGGGTACCGCAATCGGTTTTCCGATCAGACAGACGGCACAGAAGGTGCCATTACCGCTTCAAGGCCACCAAGCTTTCGTTCGACCTGGATCCAACGATCCCGCCTGAAAGAATACAAGATCAACCAATCACAAAATTTCGCGCCGGCAACACTGATGACGCCGCTTTAATCGGCGTCTTGAATTTCCAAATGATCCGATAAAACGGAAGGAATAGGGGATATCTTGTTAGACACAACCTGAGCGGGATAATTTTGTTCAATTCTCGCTATAAATTTTTCGCGCAATCGTGCCACATATGACGACGGCAATGTTGCCGCCAGCCCCCCAATCACCAAAATAATCATGAAGGTCAGCGCACCAAGTAATCCTGGTAAAATCGACAGCCACGCGTTTGTATAGTTGAACAAAGCGCCTACTACAAACAAGACGGGTACAATAATGGATGCGAGCCAAACCACCTCGATCGAAACGAGTAATGTCGAGCCACTTAGACCATATCGCTGAATATGTTTGGAAAGACGAGAGAAAAATTTCGACGGTTTAAACTTGCTGATATTACGATACATGTTTTCTCTTAAATTTTGCCTGGGCTAATAGTTGGCATCGAATGATGCTCTCATCAAGGAATTTAACCATGCGTTTCAAGCACATCGGCCATGCGTCCTAGACGCGCCAAGCGTTTCAAAGTTGGAATGTCGTGTTGTCGGAGCCATACTCAGCATTAAAGCATTGCTTCGTTAACACTCTATTAACTTCTTTATTTAGGTCCTGCAAAAAAAGAAGCTTTCTTTTATACTCCATGCGATCTAAAACGCGTATTGATCAGGAAATTTCCAAAATTGTAGGGAGAATGAGTTCATGGCAATCGACGAAAATGAACTGTCCAAAGGACAAGTTGTTAAATTAAACGCGCTACGAAAATCCGTTGGTGACGATTTAGCGGAAGATGTTTTTTCAAAATGGATGAAGCGACAATCATCCGCGAAAACGGTGGAAAAAGAAGATCCAGTAGCGGAAAAACTAAAGGCAGTTTTGGCGCCACTTGAAAAAGACGATGCCTTCCGCCTGGGAAACCAAGGTTACACAATTCGGCGAGCACGTGGTAAAGGTGCAGCCGGGTTCATCGTCGAAAAGAACGTAAAAGGCTAAACCTGACATCCACGATACGGTCAGGTTGCGCAACGCTGGCGAACCCACGCTGGCCTCAACTCACCACGGTCGTATCAGGTTGACGGGACCGATTGGGCGTGCCGCACCAGGATAGGTAAGCAATTTATTTACCGACCCCGTGCCGCGCCCCACCCGGCACAAAATTGCAGGGTTCACGCCCCATAAGTCGCGCAGCGATCAACGGAAAAAGCGAGTATTACTCGGCGGCGCGTCCAGCCGGCCAGTACTGGTTTTCCGGTCTAGTCAGACCGAAATGATCACGCAGTGTCTCTCCGTCATAGGCAGTCCGGAATAGCCCCCGGCGCTGCAACAAGGGAACAACCTGCTCGATAAAAACATTGAGCATTTCCGGCAGAACCGGTGGCATTAGGTTGAAACCATCGGCGACGCCTTCGGTGAACCATTCCTCAATTAAATCGGCGAGCTGTTCCGGTGTTCCCGCGAACACGAAATGCCCCCTTGCGCCTGCCAGCTTCGACAATAATTCGCGCAATGTCGGTTTTTCACGCCGCACGACGCCAACGATTACCTCGGTCCGGCTGCGCGCCGCTTCCACTGTCGCGGGGTCGGGAAAGTCTTCAGGACTTAAGGGTTTATCGAGCGGCAGGTGTGAGAAATCATACCCGCCAAAACGGCCGGATAGCCGTTTGCGACCAACCTCTGGGTCGGCGAGATCATTCATCTCAGTGGCAAGCTTGCGTGCTTCGGCTTCGGTACCCGCGATCACGGGGCTGAGCCCCGGTAGAATTAATGCCTGATCCGGCGACCGTCCTTCTTCCACGACGAGTGCCTTCAAATCCTTATAGAAGGCCTGCGCCGTCGCCTTTTCCATATGGGCCGTGAAAACCGCCTCCGCATGACGGGCGGCAAAACGGCGTCCTGTATCGGACGATCCCGCCTGCACCAGAACCGGCCGGCCCTGCGGTCCGCGCGGGATATTCAGCGGCCCGGCGACCTTGTAATACGCACCCTCGTGATTGACCGGACATATGCGGTCGGGCCGCGCATAGAGCCCGCTTTCCCGGTCGTCCACAATGGCATCGTCCGCCCAACCATCCCAAAGCCCCTTCGCGAGCTGTAGATATTCTTCGGCGCGTGCATAGCGGTCGGCGTGGCTTACCTGCCCCGCATCACCGTAATTACGTGCCGCGGGTACGGACCAGGACGTGACAATATTCCAGCCAACCCTTCCACCGCTCATGTGATCCAGCGACGCAAATTGCCGGGCCAGGTTATAAGGCTCCGAATAGGTCGTCGATGCTGTTGCAATCAAACCAATCTTGTTCGTCGATACAGCCAAGGCACCCAAAACCGTTAGCGGCTCCAGCCAGTTCCGTCCCGCGCGCGCAACGTCCTCGCCCAGCGCCAATTGATCGGCGAGAAATATGGAATCGAATAGTCCCTCTTCAGCGCGCGCCGCCATCTCTTGAACATAACGAATATCGGTCAGCGGCAAGGGAGACGCTTTGGGATGCCGCCAAGACGCCTCATGGTGTCCGCGGCTCTGAATGAACAGATTTAGATGCAGCTGTCGTTTCATAACGTACAGTTTATGAAGCGAACCGATGCGCGTCCATGGTCAAACACGCGAAAGTTTCACGACACTAGGTTTCGAGAGTTCGCACGCAGGGCCCCCTCAGGACAGAAGCGCCGTGGCGATCTCCTCCCACTCCGCATCCAGGGAAAGTGTCGAATGCGGTTTATCGGCGCGACGGTACCAATAACCGGCATTGCGTTCGTCTCCCTCAACACGATGCAAATGGGCATGCACCCATGCGCCCCGTATATCGTCTTGTGCTTGCGCCAGCTTGTGCGCATCGTCCCAATTGCCGTTTGATTGTTGCCATAGGGCCTGCAGCGCGCGCTCCAGATTCTCGGGCGGCGTGCCATCGCGAGTGGAAGCCTGGAATGTTTTCAAATCCATCAAGCGTACTCCCTTAGCGTCCGCCGCGCGATAACCATGCGATGGACTTCCGTCGGGCCTTCGTATATCCGCATCAGCCGGAGACGCTGCGTCATGACGGCAAAGGGCATTTCACGGGCCATGCCCATCGCGCCGAAGCTTTGCATTGCATTGTCCAGAACCTCGGTCGCCATATCAGTCGCGAAGACCTTGATCATCGACGCAACGGTCCGGACATCCTCGCCACGATCCTGTTTCTCGGCGGCGTCCATCACCATCAGCCGTGTCGCGTGAATCTTCGTTGCGGCGTCGGCGACCCACCATTGGATGGCCTGACGGTCGCTCAATTTGACGCCGAATGTTTCGCGTTGCTGCGTATGCTCGCACATCATTTTCAAGGCGCGCGAAGCCATGCCAACGCACATCGCGCCCATTTCGAGACGGCGCACGGTCAAGCGCTTCTGCATCGGCGCGAAACCCTGACCAACCTCTCCCAGAACCTGACTGTCCTTAAGGCGAAGGTCATCCATGATTAATTCATAGGTGCGAGAGCCGCCCAGCATGGGAATTTCACGTTCTATGATGAACCCCGGCGTCCCCTTGTCCACGATGAAGGCGGTAATGCCGCCCCGTGCGCCTAGATCGGGATCCGTCATCGCCATCAGAATAATGAAATCCGCATTCGGCACGTTCGAGACCCAGATTTTGCGGCCATTGATAACCCATTCATCCCCCTCGCGAACCGCGCGGGTTTTCATCTGCGCGGGATCGCCACCGGCCCCCGGCTCGGAGATACCGATGCAGGACTTCATCTCACCCTGCGCATAGGGCTCCATATATTTTGTCTTTTGCTCTGGCGTCGCGACCGCCATCAACATGTGCAGGTTCGGCGAGTCCGGCGGGAAGATGAACGGTGTAATCGTGCTCTTCAGTTTTTCCTGTATCGCCAGCATCACCCGCGACGGCAGCGCCATACCGCCAACTTCTTCCGGCGCATCGAGCGCCCAAAGGCCCAATTCCTTACATTGCGCCAGCAATGGCGCCTCTTCCGCCTCGGTCAGCGCCAGTGGCCCTCCCGCCGCTTCCCGCTCCATAACGGCTTTTTCGAGCGGCATCAGCTCGTTCTCGACGAATTTGCCGACGAGATCGATTATCATCCGCTCATCTTCGGCGAATTGACTTGTCATGTCCTTGGTCCTTCTAGCGGTAAAGTCAGCGATATCATCGCGCCCCTCGACAAGCGACGCGTGAGGTCAGCGTATTTAACCGCCCGGGATGAGGCAAGTTAGGGACGGTCTAAACGGTAACCCACAGATCCCCACGCTACGGTTTTATGCGCACCATAAGCATCAAAGGGATCGCGGCGAAGGAAACCAGGGCATAAAGCGCGAAGGAGTTCGTATAGCCAACCATCAAGGCCTGGCGGTTCACTTCCGACCCGAAGGCCGCCAGGCCCTGCACGGTATCGAACGACCACATGCCGGTCGCTTGCGGCAAGCGGAAAGTCTCGCCGAACGCGGTCACGTTCTCCGCCAATTCGGAATAGCTTATCCGCCCGGTTCGCGACACCGTCAAAACACTGACCGAGATGAAAATACTGCTCCCGAAATTGCGCAATAGATGAAAGATGGAAGACGCATCGGGCAACAATCTGATTTCGAGGGTCGCGAACGCAACGATTGACAGCGGCACCCACATCACCGCCGATCCAAAGCCTTGCAAAACCCCGTTCAAGGCGACCGCCAGCGGCGCGACATCGAGGTTGAACAGAGCCATGTTCCAACCCGAAATACCAATCGCCGAAATACCGATGATCATGCCGATCCTGGGGTCCAGCTTGCCGATCACCGCCACCGCGAAAAAGCCCACCACCATACCGGCCCCTCGCGCGGCGAGCAGGATACCGATCATCGAATCCGGATAGCCCATGAGGTTCTGCAACATCGTGGGGATCATGACCGTCGGCGTGATATTGAGCATGCCGTAAACGAACACCAACAAGACGCCGATGCTGAAATTTCGATCTCTAAACAAGCGCGGATTGATGAACGGCCGATCCGTTGTCGCGGTATGCACGATGAAGACCCAAAGCGCGACACCCATCAACGCCAGATATCCCCAGATTTCATAGGATTCCCACCAATCGAGCCGATCTCCCCGGTCCATCATCAACTGGGCGCAGGTAATGGCGATGGAAAACATCAAGAACCCACTCCAATCGAGATTGGCCGCCGACCGGCTTCCCGTGTCATGAACCCATAGCCAGACCGCGACCAACGTGACCGCGCACATTGGCAAGATCAGAATGAAGACAAACCGCCAATTATAGGTTTCCGCGAGATACCCGCCCAACGCAGGGGCAATCGCGGGCCCGATAACCACAGCGACGCCGAAAATACCTTGCGCGAAGGCACGCCGCTCGGGCGGATAGACCGCGACGATTATCGCCTGTGCCAGGGGAACCAGCGGTGCGCCGAACGCGCCCTGTCCGATCCGGTAGATCAGCAACGGCACTAGCGAATCCGCCGTGGCGCACAGCAGCGAACTGAAGGAAAACCCTAGAATCGACCAGATGATGACGTCGCGGTGTCCCCACCGCGCAACCAGCCAACCGGTGGCTGGTGTCGCCACCGCGGTCGCAATAACATTGAGGGTAACAACCCAAGACACCTGCTCCGGCGTCGCGGAAAGCGCGCCCTGCAGTTGCGGCAGCACGACATTGACGATCGTCGCGGTCACGGCATAAAGCATCGTGCATAGCGACACCGCGAGCAGAATAAGCCCGCGCGGTATCGTTTTGCCGTCCGTTGCAGCCATGCGTTCCACGATCGCCAATAGGAAGAGGCGCCGTTATAGCATCAAACGCGCCCTGTCTCTCCCACCTCCAGACCGCCTGTCGGAGGGGAATGGATTATTCCGCGGCGACCGCGTCCGGCAAATCGTATCCCGGCACGGTGAGCAGTGCCGTCAATTGGTCGATATCCGTCATTTCCGGCAAGTGCCGCACCGCCGCGGCAATGGTCTCGATATCGATAGTGGGGTCGATCATGGCGGCAAGACCGCGCGCTTTCCGTAAAACACCATCATAGGAAAGTGAATTTCCCGGTGACCCGAGCGCTTCGATAACCTCGGCCTCGCGCCGAGAGCCATCGGTAAGATGCAAAACCACGCCGCTTGCCATGTTATGGGGAAGATGGGCGTCCAGCTTTGGATCATGATGCGCTTCGGTCTTGTCAATGAGGGCGATTATTCTTGGGTCTTGATGATATTCCGCTTCGAAGGCGCCAAAATCCTTCGGCCCCTTCGCTAGCGTCGCCGCGACGATGTACGGCATGCTGTACTGCGCCGCCATGACCGAATCCGGCCGCCGGATCGCATGTTTCTTGATGGCATTGCCCGGCGAATAGGCATCGATCTTTTCGATGCGGGCGATGTCCAGCGTGAACCCCTCCGTGGCGATGTCGAGGCAATCGATCAGGGAGTGAAATTTTCGGCAACAGGAATACGGCTTGAAACTGACATCGTGTATTTGCAGCGGCGTTCCCGGCGCGCGTTGGAAATAATCCGGCCGCACGTTCTTACTATAAAGATGGTAGAAGCCCAGCGGTCCTTCCAGCGGTTGTGCAGGCGCGGTCACGCCCAAGCCCGCCAAGTCCGCGGCAAGAACGCCGTGCATCGCCGGAATGCCGGCATGCATGCGTTTCACCATCGTGCCCTGCGGCTCATGCGCGAATTGCTGCGCCCCGCCCGCCATCGACAGGGCCAGTCCCCAGGCACGTGTCAGTCCCGCCGTATCCAGTCCCTTTAGTTTCGCCGCCGCCGTCGCCGCGCCAAATGGGCCAAAGAGGCACGTCGCATGGAAACCGCGCTCCGTGACGTCAGGCGATGTCGAGGCCTTGCCAATTCGCGTCATGGCCTCGTATCCCGCCGCGATGGCGGCCAGGACATCCCGCCCTTGCGCATCAGATTCCGCCGCCACGGCGAGTGCCGCCGATATCACCACCGCGCCGGGATGACTATTCGACGCTTCATGGGTGTCATCTAGCTCATACCCGTGGCCGGACGTGCCATTGGCGAGCGCCGCGGTCGCCGCGTTCACCAGGTCACCCGAGCCGATCAAGCGTGCCTTGCCCATGGTATTCTGGCTTCGCGCCCAGCCGCGCAGCTTGCGCCCCCACGGCTGTATTGAACCGCACAACGCCACGGCCGCGTAATCGAGGATCAGCCGTTCAAGCTGCTCGATATCCGCCGTTGTTAGGCTTTCGCCATCAATCGCATTCATTTCCGCGGCCAGATCAAGGCTGCAAATTTCTCCGGCGGACATGTCTCATCTCCGAATCTGTTGGCGAACTGGTCGTCTAAGCTTAGCCAGGAACGCCCTTCAGGGTCCAGTTCGGGTAAAAAATCGACCGAATGCACTAATTTTTAAGAACCAGGTGCGATAAATCACGCCACCGCGTGCATGCCCCCGAAATCTTTGATATACGCTCCCGATGCAACTCAGAACCTGGCAACAGAAAATTATCGACAGTTTTCCGTCGATCATTACTAAACAACGCCGTTTCATCCTAAAAGCGCCTACCGGCGCGGGGAAAACGGTTCTCGCAAGCGAGATCGTCGAACGATTCTTTCAAGATAAAAAGATCATCGTGCTTTGCCACCGGCTGGTCCTGTTGGAACAGTTGGAAAAGGCGCTGAGCCTAAAACACAGCGTCCGCAAATTGACGGTATCGGATACGGGCCCTGCCTTCGAAGGGTACGACATCCTTTTATCAACCAATATGCGGGCAAAGGACGTGCTGACGGATGCCGTTCCGAAGGCTGACCTGATCATTGTCGATGAAGCACACCGGGTTTCGCCAAACGGGACCGGCTACAAGCGTATCCTTGACGATTTCGATAAATTGGGGAAGAAGGACGCCCTGTTTATCGGCCTAACCGCCTCACCCGAACGCCGGACCGGCGACCAACGCGACCAACTCCATCTCGCGTTCGATGCGATTATCGATTGCGCCAATATCGAAAACCTCATCGACGAAGGGGTCTTGGTGAAGCCGGTCTACCGGCCGCATTTCGTTCATGATTTGGAACTCGGCAATATCGATATCAGTTCAGGTGATTTCCCGGTCGCGAAGCTGTCGCCGGCGATCATCAAATCCTCGATGATCGACTATGCGATCTGGAGCTATAACGAAGAACGGGAAAAACTGAATACGCCACCGATTTCCGCTTGGTTCTGCGCCGATGTCAGTGTCGCGGAAGCAACACTGGAAGTAATCCGGCAAAACGGCATCAAGGCGGCGATCGTTACCGCCAGCACGCCCATCGGTGAGCGGATGAAACTTCTGGCAAGCCACGAAGCGGGCGAGATCGAGGCAATGGTGTCGGTGGGCGTGCTCGCGGAAGGCTGGGACAACCCGCATTGCAATATCATCGTCCACCTGCGTCCGACGTTATCCAAGGTTCTCTGGGGGCAATCCGTCGGCCGTGGTCTGCGCTCCGCGCCGGGCAAGGACAAGTGCGTCGTCATCGACGTCAGTTCCAATTGGAGCACCTTCGGACCCGTCGAGAAGCTGGAATGGAGCCTATGGAGCCACCGCCGCTCCTACATGCAGTTCATGAACCGCTTCAGCTGGATTGGCCAGCAACAGGACGACGAGGACACGCCGGAAACCTATCTGTTGTGTAAAAACGAACTCGCCAATGGAACGCGTTGTTCGCACATCTACAAAAAAGATGCCTATGAGGACGATACCTGCCCTGTCTGCGGCACCTATGCGGCCATCGATATTTACAAGGAACAGAAACTCGACAGCACACTGAACGAAAACGGACTGCACCGCCTGTTCTTCGAGCGGGTACCGAGGGTATTCGAGGAAATGGACCTTTCCATTTGGAACAGCCTCGGCGGCACGGCTTGGAAATCGGCGAATGAAAGAGAACAAGTCTTCCTCGCCTTCTGCCTAGCGTTCAAGGAAGTCTCGGGCGAAAAAACATCGACGGAATCCGATTATTGGGATGTCGCGCTCGCCGCGGAGGCCCGGATTCGCGGCTATCTGGTCAAGAACAAGATACAAATCGTCAAACAGCCCGAATTCGATCTCGATTTGATCGCGGACGGCATGTTCGCCGGAACGAAAATCCGCACCTTACAAGCCCATTACGGCATTTCGCTATGCGGTACGGAATTTCAGGAAAGCGAGCGCGAGGAAAGCGAACGCAAATACCAGAAGGCAATCCGGATTGCGGAGCGTCTGGCGGTTATTGGCTGTTCACCGAAGGATAATCTGCCCTATTTCAATGCCAGGGAGCACTTGGCGTCGCTTTAGAGTCGAGGCGTCGATCAATCGGTCCAGCGTAGCCAAAGTTCCTTGGGTCCCCGAAAAGTGAAATTCGGGAAATAGCTGAATTTTTGCTCTGGCACGAGGTCCAGTGACGGAATTCGCTTAGTGAGGATTTCGAGGGCAATATTGGCCTCAACGATCGCCAGACGGTTACCGAGACAGAAATGAATACCGCGCCCGAATGCGATATGCGCCTTGGCATTCTTGCGGTGAATATCGAATGTTTCCGGATCGCCGAACAGGGCCTCGTCGTGATTGGCGGACCCGAGAGACAGAAAAACCTGCGTCCCGGCCGGAATATCGTAACCGGCCAACTGCGTATCCTGTGTCGCGACGCGACGCCAGCTCGTCTGCGGGGAATTGCACCGTAGGATCTCTTCCACCGCGTTTGGAATGAGCGCGGGATCAGCGCAAATAGCCTCCCACTGCGTGCGGTCGGAAAGCAAGCTGATCAACCCATTGCTTAGCATATTGCTGACGATCTCATGCCCCGCGAAAGACAGGCCATAAACAACCGACTGGACTTCCTTATAGGTCAGGTCGTCACCGTCGGAATCGTGCGCGGCCAGCAATTCCGAGGTAAAATCATCGGCGGGCGCTGCGTGCTGGTCCTTCACGAACGAGACGCAGTAGCGCCAATAAGCCAGCATCTTTTCCGCGATATCGACCTGCTCCGCCTCCGTGGTTTTGCCCCAGGTAAAGGCAAGCCGGTTCGTGGTCCACTCCTTGAGTTTCTTGTCGTCAGTTTCGGGGAAACCGATGAAGCGGAAGATCGTCTCGCCCGGCAATGGATGGCCAATCCATTTTACAAAGTCCGACGGCGCGCCATTCGCCAGCATCTCATCGACCATGGCCTCGCAACGCCGCCGGATGAACGGCTCAAGGGCATCGATCCGCCGGCTCGAGAACCCGGCCAGGGTATGTTTTCGAATTCTGGTGTGGTCCGGCCGCGCGCGGTTGGACATCACCGCAATCGGATTGTAGTCGGGCACGCCCAACACCGCTGCCGCCGCATCGCAAATCGGCAGGACCGGATCTTGAACATTCTCGGAGGAATAGATATCGGGCTTACGGAACACCTCGGCGACATCTTCCATCCGCGTCAGGACGAGATAGCCCAGTTCCTCGGAAAAAAAGACAGGCGACTCGCCACGCAGCTTTTCAAGCTCCGCATAGGGGTTCTGAAGATATTCTTCAGCGAACGGCGAAAACGTATGATCAACCGGGCATCCCTCGGGCGCGGGTGCCGTCTCGGTGCGCATTTTATGATAGGCGGTATCCGTCATCCGGTTATTCTATCACCCAAACGCAAACCCTTCATAGCCACCGGCTACGACTTCCTCGCATTTCTCACAGTAGTTTGGGAAGCCGCCATAATAGGGCATGAAGACCCGCGCCTTGCCGGCGACATTGGCGCCAAGATACCAGCTATCCGTTGTCGATTTCAGACCGACCTTGGCGACTTCCTGATTATGCGCCCACCATGCCTTCTCCGCCCCGGGCTCGGCTTCGATGGCGGTGTAGCTGCGCGCCTTCATGTAAGCGAGACAATTGGCGATCCAGTCGACATGCTGTTCGATGGTTGGGATCATATTGGTGAAGACCGACGGACTGCCCGGTCCGGTCACGGTAAACAAGTTCGGGAAATCCGTCATCGCGAGGCCCAGATAGCTGCTTGGCCCTTCGGCCCAGCGGTCGCGCAGGCTGGCATCTCCCCTGCCCTTGATATCGACCGCCGTTAATGCACCGGTCATGGCATCGAAACCCGTCGCGATGACCAACGCATCGATTTCATACTCGCGGCCATGCGCCCGAACCGATGACGGTGTGACCGCCTCGATGGGGTGTTGCTTCACATCGATCAGATGAACGTGAGGCTGATTGTAAGTCGCGTAATAATTGGTATCGATGCAGAGTCGCTTGCCGCCGATGATATTCTTCGGGCAAAGCCGTTCGGCGATTTCCGGGTCCTTGACGATTTCACGGATCTTGCCCCGGACGAATTCAGCGACCGTGTCGTTCGAGTCCTGATTGAACATCAGGTCGCCATAGGACCCCATGAAGGACAGCCCGCCGGCGTCCCAGCGGCGTTCGTACTCGGCCTGTCGTTCTTCCGGCGTCGCGTCCATCGCGTTGCCGACACGAAAGCGGCCATGAATACCCGGCGGCGTCTGCTTTGCCTCGGCCCGGAAATCGGCGTAGCGGGATTTGACTTCCTTCTCATAGACCGGATCGAGCGGCTGATTATGCGCCGGAATGGCGTAATTCGGCGTGCGTTGGAACACGAACAGTTCTGCGGCCTGCTCGGCAATCACCGGGATCGATTGAATGCCGGACGAGCCCGTCCCGATGACCGCGACCCGTTTTCCGGTAAAGTCGATGTCTTCGTGCGGCCAGAGCGCGGTGTGATAGGTCGGTCCAGCGAAACTGTCGAGCCCTTCGATTTTCGGCCAGTTCGGCTTCGACAGGCATCCGGTCGCCATGACGAAGAAGCGCGCCACGATCTTGTCGGCATTCTCCGTTTCCAGTGTCCAGCGTGACGACGCCTCGTCATAGCGCGCCGCCGTCACGCGCGTGTTGAATTGAATGTCGGGGCGAAGATCCAAGCGGTCGGCGACGTGGCCGGCATATTTGAGCAGTTCAGGCTGTGGCGAATAGCGTTCCGACCATTGCCACTCTTGCTGGAGATCCTCGTCGAATTGATAGGAATACTGCATGCTTTCGATATCGACACGGGCGCCCGGATAGCGGTTCCAGTACCAGGTTCCACCGACATCGGACCCGGCCTCGATAACCCGCGTGTTGAATCCCAGGCCGCGCAATCTGTGCAACAGATACATACCGGCGAAGCCCGCCCCAACGACCGCGACATCGAACGCCTGTTCACTCATTGGGTCCCATTCTCCTCATGGCATGAACTGTTCGGTTGGACGCGGAACGGCCACGGCACCATGCTGGGCGGCCCAAATTTCTACTCCGCCGCGACGGGTGTCCGCGCCTTATCGGCGTCGAAATTGAAGCCCTTGTAATCCTCGGCCACAATTTCCTCGCAAATTTTGCGGTATCGGCCGACGCCACCGATGTAGGGCATGAAGAGCCGTGGCTTGCCGGGAATGTTCGCGCCCATATACCAAGAATTGGCACGCGGGAAGAGCGTCCGGTTGGCGGTATCCTGAACATGCTCGACCCAATCATCCTCAGCCTCGCGGGATGGCTCCATCGAGGCGAAACCCTGCTCGCGCATATGGACGATACTGTCGGTCACGAACACGACATGCTGTTCGATCGAAGTCAGCATGTTGCTTTTCACGGACGGGCTGCCTGGCCCGGTAATCATGAACATATTCGGGAAGGCTTCGGACATCAGCCCCAGATAGGTGCGCGGCCCGGCATACCATTTCTCTTTGAGCGCCTGATCGCCCCGGCCCCTGATATCGACATTGAACAATGTGCCGGTCATGGCATCGAAACCGGTCGCGAAGACGATGCTGTCGAATTCATATTCCTTGCCGTTTGCGACCAGACCGGTTGGCGTCATCCGTTCGATTGGGCCGCCGCTGATATCGACGAGGTCGATATTGTCGCGGTTATAGGTTTCGAAATAACCGCAATCGATGCAGATGCGTTTCGTGCCGATCGGATAGGTCTTGGCCGCGAGCAATTCAGCGACTTCCGGTTTTTTTACGATACCACGTATCTGTTCGCGTACGAACTCGGCCGCGGTTTCATTGGCATCCGCATCGGTCAGCAGATTGTTGAAGGAACCGAGGTAGCCGGCGCCGCCGATATCCCAGCGCTCTTGATAGACTTGCTGTCGGCGGTCCTCGTTGACGGCCATGGCCGGTTCGTCGTTGAGCTCCTTGATACTGCCATGCGCCGTGTAGCGCATTTCGTCGCGCCGGACCTGGTAGTCGTTTTTCCACGACTCTTCATATTCGGAGGTCATCGGCACATTCTGCGACGGCAGCGAATAGTTTGGCGTCCGTTGGAAAACGGTCACATGTGCCGCTTCCTCCGCCAGCACCGGGATGGCCTGAATACCCGATGAACCGGTACCGATCACGGCAATCCGTTGGCCGCCGAAATCGACTTTTTCGTGCGGCCAATTACCCGTGTGATAGGTGTTTCCGCGATAGTCAGAAAGCCCCTCGATATCGGGTACTTGCGCCGTCGAAATACAACCGGTCGCCATAATGAAGAAGCGCGCAGAAACCCGCTCATCCTTATTGGTCTCGACCAACCAACGGCCCGTACTCTCGTTGAAATGCGCCGCACTCACTTCCGTATCGAAGTCGATACCACCGCGCAGATCAAAACGGTCGGCCACATGATTGGCGTATGCGAGGATATCCGGCTGCGCGGAAAACTTCTCCGGCCAGTGCCATTCCTGCTGCAGGTCTTCGTCGAAGGAATAAGAATACTGCATGCTCTCGACGTCGCAGCGCGCGCCAGGGTAGCGGTTCCAATACCAGGTTCCGCCAACATCGCCGCCGCGCTCGAACACACGTGTGCTAAACCCTAATCCGCGCAAGCGATGCAACAAATAGAGCCCCGAAAAGCCCGCGCCAACAATAACGACATCGACTTTCGATGCCGCGCCATCCTGTTCAGACATACTTTTCCTCATCGAAATTGTAGCGCCAACCAAGCATAAGCCTGCTTTTCGTGCAAATTTTGTGCGTTGGACGTCGGTTCCGTCCGGCTTCCCCTATTCCTCGAATAACGCCCGCCAACCCTGCCAGTTATCGATGTGCGCGGCCATGATGTCATAGCCGGCGGCATTGGGGTGGAGGCCATCAGAATTTCGAAGCGCGGTTTCCCAACTCGGATCAGTGCCGAGCGGCGTGAATAAATCGAGATAAGGCACATCCAGCTCCGCCGCTCGATCCTTATAGGCGCGGTTGTATACTTCTATGGTTTCGTTACGGAAATCGTAACTCACCCCGGGAACGCGGCTGAGCGGCATCATGTCCTCGATAACCGGTGTGGGACCGACCCACAACACGGGGCCAATATCCATGGCCTTGGTCAACATGCCCGAAATAATCCGAAGCGAACGGTCGAGTCCGACCCGGCGTCCGTCTAGCGTTGCGCTTTTTTCATACGCACTGTCATTGATGCCAAGCGCAAATACCGTGGCGCAATTGAAGTCCGGGGCAAGTCGTGCCTGGCACTCGGCTTCCCAGCGCCCCTCCGCCAACTCCGAGGTATCGGCACGAATACCAAGATTGTAGACCGTCACGTCATGTCCGCGTGCGACTTCGGCTTGCCCCGCACGATACGTCCACCCGAGCAGCGTTTCGTCGCCCGTACCGTGCGTAATGCTGTCGCCGACAAATCCAATACGTATCTGAACCATCATCTTCCCGTCGTAATTTAGTCACTAGCTTTTGCTATGCGGCGTGTTGTGTCAATTTAGGGCAGCACATAGTGGCGGCCAAGAAAGGTTTAGCATGCGATTGAAAAATCGAGTGGCGATCGTTACCGGTGGTGGCAGTGGTCTCGGAGCTGGTATCGCAAAACGGTTCGCGGCGGAAGGCGCCACCGTCGTCTGCGCCGACATCAACGAAGCGAACGCGCAAGCCATCGCGGCCGGCATAGCGAACGGCCAGACCAAAGCCATCCCTATGGAAATAGATGTTACGAACTATGAACATGCTGAGCGTTTGACGGCGGAGACCGTCAAGGAATTCGGTCAGGTCGACATCATCGTCAACAGTGCCGGCATCGCCAATCATATGCCGTTTCTGGAAGCCACGCCGGAAGATTTCCAGCGCATCATGCGGGTTAACCTCGAAGGCACGCTGTATTGCGCGCAACACGCGGCGCGCCAGATGGTCAAACAAGGCTACGGCCGGGTGATCAACATCGCGTCCGTATCGGGGGTTCGCGCCGGCATCGGCCGCACGGGCTACGGCACGTCGAAGGCCGCCGTGATCGGCCTAACACGGCAGATGGCGCTCGAACTGGGTCCTCTCGGCGTGACGGCGAATGCCATCGGCCCGGGACCGGTCGAAACGCCCTTGACGGCCGTCGCCCATTCCGACGTCACGCGGACGGCCTATCTCGACCTTATTCCCGCCGGCCGCTACGGTGAAATCGAGGAAATGGCCGATGCCGCCACGTTCCTTGCCGGTGAGCAGGCCGCCTACGTCAATGGGCAAATTCTCTATGTCGATGGCGGCTATACGGCGATCGGAATCGCCAAGGAATAGGCCTGGATCCTGATCCCTTCTAAATTTCCAGGAAAATTAGAAGAGCCGAAAGCGTGAAGATCGAAAGAACCGTTGATAGGACAATAACGGCATTGGATCGGGCAACGAAGGTCGCATATTGCTGCGCCAGCACGAAGACCGGCACGCCGCACGGCAAGGCCGCCTGAAGAACGGCGATCACGGGTAGTATTCCCTCCAGTTCGAAGACGTAGTAGGCGAGCCACCAGGTGATGATTGGGTGAAGCACAAGCTTGGCGAAGACCAGCCATCCAACTTCCCGCGCTTCTCCCTTAACGGAGCCGCCAACCATGAAGAGGCCAGCGGAGAACAGCGCACAGGGAATATAGGCGCCGCCCAGAAGTTCGCATAGCTTAGCGATCGACGCCGGAACCGCGATATCAAGCGCGGAGACCGTGAGACCCGCCACCGTTGCCAGCAATATCGGATTCTTGATGATGGCGATTAAGGGAGACAGGAAAACGCCTCTCGCATCGTCCCCCTTGTCGACCTCCGCCAGTGCAATCGCAATGGGAAAGAAGACGGTGCCGGTAATGACGGCGCCGAGAATGCCGGGAACCAGCGCGGCATCGCCGAACATAATCAAAATAAGCGGCAGGCCGATATAGCCCGTGCTGGAGAACATGGCGGTCAGACCATGCAACCCGAGGGCGGTAAGACTGTCTGGAAATATGACCCGCGCGACCAGCATGCTTATGCAGAGGGTCGCCAACATACCCCCGCCGAGCGCACCCAAAAACGCCCAGTCGAAGAACTTTTCGACCGGTACGCGCGAAAGCGAGATGAAAATCAACGCCGGCATCGCGACCACGAACACAAACCGGCTGAGGACCGCGCTCGCGGCATCATTAAACAGGCGAAAGCGGCCTGCCACGTATCCGATCACCATGATGCCGAACAGCGGCAAAACAACGCTTAACGCGACAGCTCCCAATAGGCTCCCTCCTTACCGGGAATGGTAGCACGAGGGCTCGGCGACACGCGCCGCCGGGGACCGCGCGATTAATACATGTGCTGACCACCATTGATCGACAGGGTCGACCCGGTGATGAAATCCGACGCGTCGGCGGTCAGGAACAGCACGCCGCGCGCGATATCCTCGGCACGCCCAAGGCGCCCGGCGGGAATTCGCGCAATGATTTTCTCCAGAACATCCGGTGGCACGGCGCGCACCATTTCCGTGTCGACATAGCCAGGCGCGATCGCATTGACCGTTATCCCCTTCGCTGCCCCTTCTTGCGCCAGCGCTTTGGTGAACCCGTGAATTCCCGACTTCGCGGCGGCGTAGTTGACTTGCCCATACTGCCCTGCCTGACCGTTGATCGATCCGATATTCACGATGCGTCCGAAGGAGCGCTCGCGCATCCCCTCGATCACGGAGCGCGAGCAATTGAAGCAACCGCCCAAATTCGTGTCGATGACCGACTGCCACTGTTCGGCGTTCATGCGGTGCATCGTACCGTCGCGGGTAATGCCGGCGTTGTTCACCAGAATTTCAACCGGGCCATAATCCTTTTCGATTTTCGCGAACGCCGCTGTGGTGACCTCGAAATTCGAGACATCGAACTTCATAACCGGGATGCCAGTCCGCTCGTTAAAGTCAGCCGCCGCATGTTCATTACCGGCATAATTGGCAACGACAAAGCGTCCCGCATTCTTGAGCCCGATGCTAATCGCCTCGCCAATTCCACGTGTTCCACCGGTAACCAGCGCTACTCGACCCTGTATATCGGTCATGAATTTCCTCCCATCGACTTCGAGGTTCCCGCGGACAGACAGCTCCATCCACCACCAAGCCGCACACTATCAGATTTATTCTTTCGGGAAAGATATTCAGTGCGGTTTTCCACACCGATTAGGCGATTTTCGAAAGTCTCCGCGCCCGCGGATCGATCCGAGGATCATCGCACAGTGACCGCTTCGGTTATTCCAGCCGGAATCCCTCATAATCATTGTCGACAACGTCGTTACACTTGTTCGTGTAAGCCTCGACGCCGCCGACATAGGGCATGAAAATACGCGGCTTGCCGGGAACATTCGCACCCATATACCAGGAGTTCGCCAGCGGATAGAGCGTGCTGTCAGCGACCTCGTTGTTGTGCGTGACCCAATCGTCCTCGGCTTTCACGTCCGGGCCGATGCGGGTGAGCCCCTTGCCACGCATATGCATGATGGCATTGGCGGCAAAATCCACATGCCATTCGCAGGACAGGATCATCTGACTCTTCACACCCGGGCTTTGCGGTCCCGTGACCATGAACATATTCGGGAATCCGGCGACCATGATGCCAAGATAGGATCGGGGACCATCTTCCCATTTGTCGCGAATACAGTTGTCCTTGCCGGTTTGAATGTCGATTTCGCGCATTGCGCCGGTCATCGCGTCGAACCCGGTCGCAAAGGAAATTGCTTCCAAGTCGTAAGTGCCGCCGTCCGTCAGTTGCAGCCCCCCCTTCGTGAAAAGTTCGATCGGGTTCGTACGGATATCGACCAAGGTGACATTGTCACGGTTATAGGTTTCATAATAGTCGGTATCGAGGATGAGACGCTTGGTGCCAATTGGATGGTCGTTCGGACACAACAATTCCGCCGTCTTCGGATCCTTCACGGTGGCGCGGATTTTTTCACGCACGAAATCGGCCGCCGTGTCATTTGCGGCCTTGTCGGTCAGCAAATCCTTGTAGGCGAACAGGAACGAGATACTGCCGCCTTCGGCCCATTTCGCTTCATAGCTCAGACGGCGTTCCTCCGCATCGGCTTCCGCCGCGAACTTTTCCGGTGATGGATAACCGGCGATCCCGAAAGGCGTGCCATAGGCCGCCTTGCGGCGCTCGACATATTCCGCCTTATGCTTGCGTTCCTTTTCCGGATCGAGCGGCGCGTTGCGCGCCGGCAGCGAGAAATTCGCCGTCCGCTGGAACACATAAAGATGCTTTGCTTGCTTGGCGATCAGCGGAATGCTTTGCACGCCCGATGACCCGGTACCGACCGCGCCAACAACCTTGCCGGTGAAATCGACACCCTCCTTCGGCCACAAACCGGTGTGGTACTTCTCGCCCTGGAAATCGTCGATACCCGCGATCTCGGGTAGTTTTGGCGTTGAGAGATTACCGGTCGCCATGATGCAGTACGGCGCTGAAACCGTCTCCCCCTTTTCGGTCGTGATGGTCCAGAGATTGGTGCCATGGTCGAAGCGGGCCTTCTTGATCCGCGTCTTGAGCTGAACGTCGCGTAACAAATCAAAGCGCTCGGCGACATGCTCGACATAACGCAGGATTTCCGGTTGCGTCCCGTAACGCTCCGGCCACTCCCATTCCTGCTGTAGGTCGTTGTCGAAGGAATAGGAGTATTCCATGCTCTCGACATCGCACCGGCAGCCCGGATAGCGATTCCAGAACCAGGTGCCGCCTACGCCATCCCCTGCCTCATAGGCCCGAATCCTCAAGCCAAGCTTGCGCAGCCGGTAAATCGCGTAAAGCCCACCAACACCAGCACCAATAATGATGACGTCGAGATCGCTCTTATCCTTGCCAGATGCGGTCATGCTTACTCCAATTTTATAGACAGCCACGATAATTTTACCGTCGTTGTTCTGTCAACTTTGCGCGCGTCAACGTCCGCATTGGCCCGCGACATTGAAACAAGCGGTGAATTTTGCGAGCCTCATTGCATAAATCCGTTTTCGGGAAAGCGTGTCGCAATCAAGGGGAGACTAAAAATGCCGGAGCAAGCGCAAGGGCCACTCGCGGGGATCAAGGTCCTGGATGTCACGATGAATTTGGCGGGACCAGCGGCCGCGATGCATCTCGCGGATTTCGGCGCCGATGTTATCAAGGTCGAGCGGCCCGGGAACGGTGACGACACACGGCGCTTCGTACCCGCACTCAAGGGCGAATCCTCTTCCTTCATGATGATCAACCGCAATAAGCGTGGCATCGCGCTCGATTTAAAGAGCGACAAGGGTAAGGAGATATTTCGTACCCTCGTGAAAGGCAGCGATGTTCTGGTCGAAAACTTCCTGAAGGAAACGATGAACCGGCTCGGCCTCGGATACGAGGTGTTGAAGGAAATTAATCCGCGCTTGATCTATTGCGGTATCTCCGGTTTCGGGCGCACGGGGCCGTATTCGCATTTGGGCGGGGTTGACCTGATTGCCCAGGGTATGAGCGGCTTGATGAGTACAACCGGCTATGGCGGCGAGCATCCGCCGCTCAAGACCGGTGCGCCGATTTGCGACGTGATGACCGGGATGTTCGGCGCGATGGGTGTTCTAGCCGCCTTGCAGCACCGCAACCGCACCGGCGAGGGCCAGTTCGTCGACACATCCTTGATGGAATCCGGCATCGCGGCCACCTTCCACCAATCCTCGCAATATGTCGGAACCGGCGATGCGCCCGTCGCGCGCGGCAACGTGCATCCGCTGAGCGGCCCCTACGAAGTATTTAAAACCCAGGACGGGTGGATGACCGTGGCGGCCGGCAACGACGAGCGTTGGGGCCGTCTCGCCCGGCTACTCGACCGAGAAGAACTAATCGACGACCCCCGTTTCGCCAAGACGCCGGAGCGGATGGTGAATTTGGACGTGGTGCGAGAGATTC
>JAJFJC010000086.1 GCA_021774385.1 Alphaproteobacteria bacterium | reverse complement strand
TCGACCGTCCAGGCCTATTGCAAGCGCGTCTACCAACCAACGCGCGGCGAACAGGTGCCGTTGATGGTGCGACAGGCCTGGAAGACCATGGTAACCGGCCGGCCGGGCCCGGTCGTACTCGACGTCCCTTTCGATATCTTCAAGGAAGCCGCCGCGGAAGAGACCCCGCGTCCGGAAGAATGGAGCGCCAACATTTCTTCGCGCTGTGGCGCCGACCCCGAGGGCGTGGTGAGGGCGGTGGACCTGTTGCTCGCCGCCGAGCGGCCCGTGATCGTCGTCGGGCAAGGCGTGCGGTATGGCGGGGCGAGCGAAGAACTGCTGGCGCTAGCGGAACGGCTGCAAATTCCCGTCGCGTCCTCGGCCAGCGGCCTGGGCGCGATACCGACGGATCACCCGCTCTCCCTTGGACTCGTACAGCGCGGCGGCACTTACCAGTCGAACCATGCCTGCCGTCAAGCCGACGTGCTGTTGGCGCTCGGCATACGCTTCGACGACCGGACCGCCAGTTCCTGGATTCCGGGATACTCCTTCACGATACCGCCGACAAAGCTGATCCATGTCGATATCGATCCGGAGGAGATCGGGCGCAACTATCCGGTGGCCTTGGGGCTGATGGCCGATGTGCGGACGTTTCTGCGCCAGATTCACGGTGAGCTCGACAGGCGTGGCCACCAGTCGGGCCCCACGGAAGCCAGCCGGAAGTGGCTTACGGCAATTGAAACCTACCGCGCCAAATGGGACGCATTCGTTGCGCCCGGCATGACCGACGAGTCGACACCGATCAATCCCCAGCGCGCCGCTGTCGAGATCGGTAAAGCGTTGCCGGAAGACGCAATCCTGGTCAGCGATATCGGCGTGCACCACAATTGGCTGCTACAATTTTGCAAACCCTCACGGCCCGACTCGTTGATCGGTTCCATGGGTTTCGGTCCGATGGGATTCGGCGTGGCGGGGGTGTTGGGCGCGAAACTGGCCGCGCCGGATCGTCCCGCCGTCTCCGTCTGTGGCGATGGTGCGTTCTTCATGCATGCGAACGTCCTCGGTACCGCCGTGGAGTACGATATCCCGGCCGTCTGGGTGGTTTGGAACAATTACGCCTACGGGTCGATCCGGGGACTGCAGCGCGGTTATCTCGAAAGCCGGGAGCTCGCCACCGACTTCCATCATCCGGAAACCGGAGCACCCTATAATCCCGACTTCGCCGCGATGGCCCGGTCGGCGGGCGTCGCCGGCGTCAGCATCGACCGGCCCGGCGATCTCGGCGATGCGATTCAAGCCGGCATCGAAAGCGGAAAGCCCTACCTGATCGATGCCAATATCGACGGTGACCTTAACCCGCCGGGCGCCGGAGTCTGGGAATTGCCGGGGCTAGGGGTTAACAAGCCAGCCATCGGCGAACGGTATGTTCCCAAGGAATAGCGAGTGAAACGCCGGCGGCTCAATCGTCCGACGCCGGCGCGGTAACGACCAGGAAGACAAGGTCCACGAGGCCGGAATTGGAAATCGCATGCTCGACGCCCGGCGGGAGGTGAATCACGTCGTGCCGGCGCACGACGGTCTTTGCCCCATCGATTTCCATCAGGCCTTCGCCATCGAGTACGTGGTAGATCTGCTCCTGGACCTTGTGCGTATGCGCAGCGACGTAGGCCATCGGCTGATAGCAGGAAATGCGATAGTCGATGCCCTGAATATCGGTGTTACCGGGGCCGACCAGGGCCTTGGATAAAGCGCCACCGAAATGGTCGGGAAACTCCTGCCAGGGGATTTCGGCAATATTGTGGATGCCAGGTTTGCGCTTTCTGTCGCTCATAGGTTCCTCCAGTTTTCGTCCTAATTAGACTCGCGGCTCGACACCGTCGCTGCCCGCCATATGCATCGCCGCGAGATAGCCGAACACCAACGCCGGGCCCAAGGTGATACCGGGCGCTGGATAGGCACCGGCCATGACCGAGTTCATATCGTTGCCGCAGGCATAGAGCCCAGCGATAGGGTTATCGTTGCGGTCCAGAACGGCACCATCGCCATTCGTTCGGACGCCGGCCGCCGTGCCCAAATCCGCGGGGTACAGTTTGACGGCGTAGTAAGGCGGCGTTTCCGCCGGCCGCATACAGGCGTTTGGCTCGTTGGCCGGGTCGCCAACATATTTGTGGTATTCGTTGCTGCCGCGTCCGAATGCCGAATCGGTCCCACGCGCGGCGTCCGCGTTATAAAGATCGACGGTCGCCACCAAATTGCTCACGTCGACATCGAGTTTCCGCGCCAATTCGTTTAACGATGGAGCCTTGATCAGGTAGCCGCTTTGCAGATAGGGCGCGAGCCGCAGGGTCATCGGTTTCACCGCGCCAAGCCCGTATTGCCAGATCGACCGGCGGTCGCAGATCAGGTAGGCCGGGATCGTCGGGCTCTGATTGTGGGTGCGAAACATCGCTTGGGCGAAATCGTGGTACGAATTCGATTCGTTGGTAAAGCGCCGGCCATCGGCGTTCACGGCCAGCATGCCGGGCTTGCCTCTGTCGGTGACCGTATGCGGATAGACCCCCGGGGTGCCGTCCGCCCGGGTAAAGCGCGATATCGGCGCCCAGAAAGCGTTGCTCACATTATCGTCGGGAATGTAGCCACCGGCATCCTGGGCCAGATTGAGTCCGTCGCCGCTATTGCCTTCCGCCGCGGCCGAATGCAGGCCAGCCTCCGCAGGCAAGAGGCGCTTCCGTAGATCGGGATTGTGCGAGAATCCGCCTGCCGCGAGAACCACGCCGCGATGGGCGCGGAGAATCTTCGGACCCGACGGGGTTTCGATCTCGACTCCCGAGATGCGATCACCCTCCTTTACCAGACGTGCCGTTGTGGTATTCACCGCGACCGGCACGTTGAGCGCGAGAAGCGATTTCAACAATCGTCCCGCAAGCGCGTTGCCGAGCACGAGATTGGCGCCGCGGTGGAGACTGATACGGTCGATGGCGTAGGACAACAGGAGCCGTGCCACGCGCAGCGCGGACGCGGGGGAGCGAAACATCCACCGAAAATGCGCAATATCGGGCCGCGCCACCATCATATTTCCCAATAGCGTAAACTCCGGCAAGGGCGGTCGCAGGAGCTTGAATGCGTCGCCCAATTCGCGGGCGTCGAAAGCGACGGGTTCCATGACGCGGCCACCGAGAGTGGCGCCGGGCGCGTCCGGATAGTAGTCCGGATAAAAAGCGAGCGGCGTCAATCGGACATGAGTGTTGCGATCAAAATAGTCGATCGCACGCGGCGCCTCCCGCAAGAAGACCCGTCGCAGCGCCGCACCGCCGCCTTCGCCGGCGGTCTCCTCAAGATAGGTCTGTGCGGCCGTCGTCGTATCGGTTTTTCCGACCGAATCCATCTTCGAATTGTTCGGGATCCAAACCATGCCCCCCGACAGCGCCGTTGTGCCACCGACATAGGCTGTCTTTTCGATGACGAGGGTTTGCAAGCCTTCATTCGCGGCGACAACGGCCGCGGCCATGCCGCCCGCTCCGGCGCCCAACACGATGACATCGTAGGCATCTAAGAGTTCCGGTTTACCGATAGCCAAATGCCGCCCTTTCGTTTGCCGTCTTTCCTGTCGTCAAATCCAGTATTATGAGCCTGTGCCGTTCAAACCGAATTTACCCTAGATCTGTTCAATGTTTGAATGCGGCACCTAAGCGCACGTGGCTTCTCGTGCTAAGACACAAACAAAAAGGTAATAGAAAGAATCGCATATGACGCAGCTCGTATTTCTACATGGTCCCGGGGCGGGAGGCTGCGCCGACGCCTTTCATCATCAACTTGAACATTTTCCGGGCAGTGTCGCACCAACCTTGCCGGGTCATCTTGTAGGCACCCGCTGCCCGGACGTCGGACGGTACACGGATTGGGTCCGCGGCTGGCTTTGGGCGCAAGGCCTGCAGCGCAATCTTGTGCTCGCCGGCTATACGCTCGGCGCGTCGATCGCGTTGCAATACGGGCTGGACTATCCGGAAGAAGTGAGCGGTATCGTCGCTTCAACCGTTGCCGCGAGGCCCAAGACACGGCCGCCCGGAACCTATGAGATGCGGTTGCGCGCCGCGGAAGACCCGAAGGTTTTCGAAGAAGAATGGATCGCTTTTCAGCAACACGCGATGATGTTCATCGAGCCCACATTGCGCGCACGATTGATTCAGCGCCATCGCGAAGTGGGTCCGCTTTCCCAATACCATGATCTGAAAACCATCGATGGGTTCGATGTGAGCGAACGCATCGCGACGCTGCGACCGAAACTGCTTCTATTGCGCGGTATGGATGACCCAGGCGACCCGCCAGAATACGAAAAAGAAATTCACGAAGCCGTACCCGGTTCCAAATACATAAAGCTCGACGGCGCCGGCCATTTCCCATTTGTCGAAACTCCCGACAAGGTGAATGCCTTGATCGAAGAATTTGTTGCTAACCTATAATGGACAGGTAGTGAAGATTGCCGAAATTCCCCAAGTGACATGAGCTCAACCCCGTTTCAGCTTTTTAGAGAGACGAATATGCAAATCGATATGGAAACCCGGTTGGGAATGCGGATCGGAACCTTCGTACCGGCCGAAAGCGTACATGACTTCAGATATCCCAACATGCCCGGTGGCCTAAATCCGACCGTGCAGGCGTATGTCGGCGGCGTCACTGACCGTGAAACCCGAGCACCTTCGACCGATCATCCGAAACGTGGCGTCATTCTGATCGAAGCGCCCTATCCCGACATGACGGTGCTATCGCCGGACCTCTGGTCTTCCTGCGACACGCCGCCGGCGCATGAATGGGTGCTGGAACAAATTCGTCCCGGCGGTCAGCCTTCGCCGCCGGACGCCGGCGGTATCTGTATCTCATCCATGGAAGTGGATCCCGCGATCGAGGGTGAGTTCAACGAATGGTACAATGAAGAACATATGCCATTGATGGACGCGGTGCCCGGCATGCTGTCGGCGCGCCGTTTTCATGCGATCAAGGGCTTGCCACGCTATGTCGCCGTGTATCATTTGCAATCGCCCGAAGTCTACAAACAGAGCAGCTGGTACGAGGCAAACCAGACACCCTGGATACGCCGCATTCACCGTTTCCGTCTCCGCACCTTGCACATGATCCTCGAGCGGGTCGAGCTGCCAGCGTCGTAAGACGGCGCACGCATGCTGATCCGGCCCAGCCAGAAGCCACCGTCAGCCTCGCGCCGGCCATACCGGCTCGCTATGGCCCAATGGCACGGAGGGACGGGCCCAGCGCGCGGAAGTCTCGGAGAACTGAATAACCGGTGCTAGATGGGTTAGGTGTCCCATTGGCGTGTCGCTGGACATCTTCCATTGTTCCATCGCCGCCTGACCAAATTCCGGCGCCACGCCAGCGATTTCAGTCTTCTCGAGTTCGCCTTGTTGCTGCAACCATCGCCCCACCTGTGCCAGCGATAGCCTTACCAACCAGGAGCCGCCTTCGTGGGCGCGTTTCCGAAGCGCCACCATCGTACCGAATGCCATTAAATAGCCCGTAAGGTAGTCGATTGCCGATACGGGATAAAATTGCGGGCCCTCACCTTGTTCGGGAAACAGTTCCCCTTGTCGTGCCGCGATACCGCTTACGACCTGGACCGCGGTATCGAAGCCGCGACGTGCTGCCCACGGGCCGGTATGACCGAAGGCGCACATTGAAACGCAGATGATGCCGGGACGCAGTTCCGCGAGTTTGGCCGGCGAAAGACCACGATTGGCGAGACTTTCCGGCCGGTAGCCTTGAGAAAAGACGTCGCAATCGCGGGCCAGGTCCAGCAATGCCCCAAGTTGGCTCTCATCGCGCAGGTCGAGATGGGTCGATAGCTTGCCATGTCCCGTGTCGTATTCTTGATAGGGTATGAAGGGCACATGCGGCGCGCTGACCTTCATAACGTCCGCGCCATGTTCCGCCAATGTGCGTGCGCAAGTGGGCCCCGCCAAGACGCGCGTTAAGTCCAGTACCCGTAGATTGGTAAGCGGCCGATCACCGTCCGGCAGGTCTTCTGGCGGACTATCACCAATTTTCACGATCTCCATTAACGGCAATGATGCAACCGCACGCCCTTGTGGATGTTGCGCCCACTCGGCAGCGCTACGGACCATACCGCCAGCACCACCAGCGGCGATTATCGCTTCTTCAAGCGCGAGCCCATCCCAGTTGGCGACGGCATCCGCGACGGCGCGACGCTCCTCTGGCACGTTGAGAACCTTCATCGCGGCCGCGCGATGATTGGGGAAATTGCAGTGCAAATAACTCCAACGACCGTCCCGGGTGGGATACATCCCCATCACGGTGTTTCGCTCGGTATTGACCTTGGCCCCGTCCAAACGAAGGTACTTCGTACTGCGCAGCGATGCGGTGGCATGACCGGTGTCTATGCGCAGGGTCTGGCGCTTGCCAGTGCGAAGTTCCCACAAATCCGAAACCGCGAGCCCTACCGCCGCGAGCGCCGCCGACGCCGTCTCCGCAATTTTGAATGATGTCGGTAAAAGCGGATCCAACCCGCCAACGAACTCCACGTCCTGCACGCGGTCTTCCGACCACCCCGCGAAAGGCAAAAGTTCACGCAATGCGGCCAAATTCATAGCTCAATTTCCTTCATTCGTTCGACGGGATCACTTGTATTCGTTCCGCAACGCCAGCACCGAGTCCATTCTTGTAGATGTCGTCAGCAACAAGCCACCGCGTAGACGTCGTGCACGCCCTCGGGCAAGGGGAGCTCTCGCCACGAATCGCCGTTATCCTCCGTCCCGATGACCTTCCCCGCGCGGGTAACGCAATACAAGCTGGCCGGGTCGGTCGGATGCGCCGCCAAGCCCACAACGGTACTTTGCGCCTCAACGCCATGGTCAATGCGCTTCCAGGTCTTGGCTCCATCATCGCTGCGGTACAAGGAGCCAACGGTGCTCGCGGCCGCCTCGGATAGGGCCGTGTAGAATACGTCTGGATCATGCGGCGAGACGATCAAGGCGCGGCAATAGGTCAGCGGCGAAAATTTTCCTACTTCCGTATCATGCCAACTCGCTCCACCATCATCGGTGCGGAAAATGCCCATGCGCACGCCGAGCAAGGCGGTGCCGGGCGCCGCGCTACTGATGGCCACGGCGTGCGTGTCGAGCATGCCCTCGCAATGACCGCAATGGCGGCCGCCGACATTGTTTTGGAGATGCGGCAGTTGGGCCAACTCAATCAACGGCGACGACACGTCTGTCCAGGTCTTTCCGCCATCGGTGCTATGGAGAACGCCGCCAACCTCAATCCCCACATAGACCTCTTCAGGCCGGGCCGGGTTGAAGGTGATGCTGATCACGCGCGTGTCAAACCCTTCCCGCTCGCAATGACCTGTCGACTCAGCCTGCGGGATGTGGCGCCAGTTATCGCCACCATCCTCACTGCGATACAGCGCGACCGGTGCCGCGCCAGCATACATAATGTCAGGCTGCGTGGGATGAATTGCGATGCTCCAGATTACCACGCCCGGCTCGGGGAAACTCAGCTTCTCCCACTGCCCGCCACCATCGGAGCTGCGATAGGGGCCGTCTTGCGTGCCGACGAAAATCGTGTTCGGGTCGCGCGGATGCAGCACGATGGCGCGCACCGCCACATTTTCCGGCAGACCATTCGCCACCGCTTCCCATTCACTGGCGCCTGGCCGCAGCCGGAAGAGCCCGCCTCGAATCCGCTCCGCGGCCTCGCCCGAGCCCCAGACCGCGCCCGCGAGGACTGTATTCTTGCCACTGCCCACCATGGATGACCTCCCACGCCCCATACTGTAGAAAGGGAAACTATTCGTCCCGGACTTGGATCGGTCAAGCCCTCGCCCCATAATCGGATCAAGATACCATCTTGCGCTAACAAACGCGCCGGTCACGGAGGGATAGAATGCAACCAGCCAAGGCTCCAACTATCACCGCGCATGGCGCGCATATCCCCGTTGTCGGCTACGGCACCATGCTGTTTCCAGAGCCCGAGCGGGCGGTCGAGCTCGTCCGCCATTCCCTCGAATGCGGCTACCGGCACCTCGACACGGCCCGCAAATACGGATCGGAACAATGGGTCGGCGAAGGCATCCGCGCCTCGAGCCTGCCGCGCGAGGATATTTGGGTCACGACCAAGGTGACCGAGGAGAACGCGAAGGCTGACGACTTCGCACGCTCGCTCGACACCAGCCTGAAGACGTTGGTCCTCGATTATGTCGATTTGCTGCTGATTCATTGGCCACAGCCCAAGGTACCGCTGGAGGAGACGCTCGGCGCGCTAGCCAAGGCCCGACGCGAGGGGCTGGCGAAGAATATCGGCGTCTCGAACTTCACCGCCGCCCTGCTTGAGGAAGCCATGGGCAAATGTCCAGAGCCGCTGCTCACCAATCAGATCGAGTATCACGCCTATATCCGGCAAGATACTGTCATCGCCGCCTGCCGGAAGCACGGTCTGCTGGTCACCTGTCACGTCCCGCTGGCGCGAGGCGAAGTGCTGAAGGATCCGGTGATTCAGGTGATCGCCAAAAAACACGGCAAAACGGCAGCGCAAGTCGCGCTCAAATGGCTGACCCAGCAGC
>JAJFJC010000085.1 GCA_021774385.1 Alphaproteobacteria bacterium | reverse complement strand
GATGGTGTTGGGTTGCCATTGCAACCGGAACTGATATTCCGGCCGGTAGGCAAGATCGAACAGCATCTCCAGCAGCGGCCCGCTTTCCGATGGCTTCATGCCCTTGATGCCGATGGTGAACTGACGGTTGACGAAGATGCTCTTGCGGCCGCTTTCGGGATGGACGCGAACCACCGGATGACAGAGTTGCGGGTATTTGTCCTCCAAATCATGCAGCTTGCGCCGCCCCTCTTCGTCACTGCCGAAAAGGGTGCGGAACGGCTTGAAATCGAATTCTCCTTCGAGACCGGAGATGAAACGCTGGGTGCGGTCGTCGAGCCCCTCGAACGCGGCGGACATGCTGGCGAACATGGTGTCGCCCCCGACCCGTGGCGTGATGGCCGAGCGCAGAACCGTGCCCAGTGGCGGTGTCTCGCGAAAGGTTTCGTCGCTGTGGAAGATATCGGTTAGGCGCGGTGGGTTGTCGCGGTGATTGTCGAGGATGATCAGTTCCGGATTATCGGCCATGGTCGGCGAGAACGGATGGATGCTGAGCGGCCCAAAGCGTCGCCCGAACGCCATAAGGGCTTCCGACGAAATATCCTGATCTCGGAAGATCAACACCTCGTTTTCGAGCAAGGCGTGATGCACCGCCGCGAAGGTTTCATCGTCGAGAGGATGGGACAAATCGATACCGCGGATTTCCGCCGCCAGATTGCGGCCAAGCCGTACCACCGAAACCAGATCCGAAGTCTTCCGTTGCATGACTTGCGCCATCACGCCCTCTCCTTCCCGCTCACCTTGTTCGTCAGGGAGATAGCGTACAATATCGGCGATGTTTGGTAATCGGAAATTCGGCGGTCACGGGGTTCGATCGGACTTTCCGGTTTCGACACCATACAATTTAACCAGGCCCTCGAAGAGTTCGCTAAACTGCCCGCGCCGCATTTCTGGGCCATACTGCTCCACATACCACTTCCATAAATTGACGCTGTGCGTCGCGATCGATACATGGTTCGCCAACAGCAGATAGGAATTCTCCGCATTCTCCAGAAAGCTCATGAAGGTTTGCGGCCGATCATTTTCAACGAACTCGTTGTAGCTATGCTCGTATGCACTCAGCACTTTATGGGCGTTAATATAGCCATCCCGCATTTTTTGCCGCAGAATAGCGCGTTTTTCCTCAATCGCCCTTATTTCTTCACCCGACATGGTGACATGGTCCAAGGGGAAACATAGTTGGTTATGCCCGGCCCACTGAAACATCGTCTTTAAGGCGTCGAGAAGATCACCGAAGCGGACCTGATAGTAACAGACCGCCTTCCACGCAAAGAAAATTTCCGGCGCCCGCTCCGGTTCGAGCTGCATGGCCTGAATAAAGGGCTCGATGCCCTGCACGTCCTTGGCTTCCCACATCTTCATCAGGAAGCGTTCGACATACTGTTCACGTGCTAGGCTATCGTCGCCTTCACCGAGCGCACCGAGTGCCTTTGATACCAATTTCTGAATTTTTTCTCGGATGGGGAGGCGGATTTTATCCCATTCTTTCGCGGAGATCGCGAAATACGCATCATGGATGGCTTCCCCCGCCTCGCGCTGTTCAACCTTACTTTTGAACAGGAAGGGGTCGAGACTGTGCATCGAATTGACCAGCCCGAGAGTTTCCATATCCGAGTTGATTTCATCCTGTAGCGAATCCGTCGATGACCCCTTGGAAATTTTGAACGACAAGGCGGTGAAAAAGCCACTGTCATTGAAATCCAGAGACTCGCCACCTTCGTAGGGATTGTCGAAATCGTACGGAAAATAAACGACCGTTGTAACAATTACCGGTTGTCGCGCGGTTTGCAGCGACGGCTCATAGCGCTTCATCAGCACTGAATTGTTTAGAATACGCGTCTTGAAAAGCTTGCCGACAGTATCGTCATCGGGGATCGATTTACTTATCCCGTAACAATCCATTGCGATCGCACGCCCGGAATCGATCATATTGCGAAGCTGCGACCGGTCCATTAGATGCCCATTTCATCGCGCCATGAAGTCGCTGTTCCACCGCCGAATCGACAGTTCAAACTTCGCCTTACAACATCATAGAAAAATTGAAGTTCGCGCATTTCGTTCCTGTTGTACGACGCCACCAACCTATACCGATGTCGATTATCGATAGGCATCTAATCTAAGTTGAACTTTATTTATTCCGACACTGAATCATTCGACCGATCCAGTTAACAATCTATTAACGATACCTCTACACGCGCACAAGTGATGCGTAACATGGCATGTATCAAAGAAATGTGTATCGATCTTCCTCGCCAGCATACCATAACACCGTTCTGTGTTTTTACGACGGTACTATCGTAAAAACACTACCTCACATGTACCCGCCGAGACGGCCTTTTGTTCGTCGTCGTCTAAGAAGCGATTCTTAAGAATACTTTGGTTGCTGTAAATCGACCCGACAACGGCATCCGGCCGCAAGGGAAGCGGTATCCGAACGGGCGCGGACTCGATGCGCGGTTCCAGGACCGATTTTCCGCGAACGATCTTCTCGTTGAATCCGTCGAG
>JAJFJC010000084.1 GCA_021774385.1 Alphaproteobacteria bacterium | reverse complement strand
CACGCGCGCCTTCGGACAGAAGATGGAAAGCGCCGAAGATTTCAATTTCGCGATGATCGACAATGCCGGGGTCGTCGGCGTCCATTTTCCTGGCTGTATCCGTTACGCGGTGTGCGCCGACGTGAAGGAGATGGAAAAGGGACTCCGCAAGGCCTTTAAGAAGGCCGATGTCGGTTATGACTGAGGGGAGCGATAGCGTGCCCAAACACATTATCGATATGACTGGCAAGGCTGTGTTGATCACCGGCGGCAGCCGCGGTATGGGCCGCGCGATGGCGCTGGGTTTCGCGGAAGCCGGTGCGGATGTCGCGGTCACGAGCCGCAAGATCGAGTCCTGCGAAGTCGTGGCGACGGAAATCGAAGCGCTCGGCCGCCGCGCTTTCGCGCATGCCTGTCATGTCGGCTACTGGGATCAGGTCAACGGGTTGATCGACGCCGTCTATGGCGAATTCGGCAAGGTCGATGTGCTGATCAGCAATGCCGGCATGTCGCCGCTCTACGACCGCCCGGCGGACATTCCCGAGGCGTTATACGACAAGGTGCTCGACGTGAACTTGAAGGGCCCGTTCCGGCTTTGCGCCGAAATCGGCCAGCGCATGATCGATGCCGGCGGTGGCTCGATCATCAATGTGTCGAGCACCGGCGCGATCCGGCCGATGAAAAACATCATCACCTATGCGGCCGCCAAAGCGGGCCTCAACGCCATGACCGAGGCCTTCGCCAATGCCTACGGCCCGACGGTGCGGGTCAACGGCATCATGCCGGGACCCTTCCTGACCGATATTTCCAAGGCCTGGGACATGGACGCCTTCCAGGTTCGCGCCGATGAACGCATCGCCCTGAAACGTGGCGGCAATGCGGACGAGGTGGTTGCGGCGGCGCTCTATCTGGCTTCCGACCATGCGAGCTACACCACCGGTTCGATCCTTAGGATCGACGGTGGATCGACTTGAAATTCTACCTTAACAGTCGGGGTCGATATACGCCGTTACCTCGATCTCGACATGGATGGCGGGGTCGAAGAAGCCGCTGACGCCGACGAAGGACAGGCCCGGGCGGATGTCCTTAAAAACTTCCGCATGGGCCTTGGCGGCGTCGGCCCACTGCCTGGTATCCAGCATCATGATGTTGGTCTTGATTACGTCGCCGAAGGAGGCGCCGGATTCCTCTAGCGCCTGACCGACGATTTTGAGACAGAGCTGGGTTTGCCGGTAGACATCGCCGTCATGCAGGATCGACCCGTCCGGCGCGGATGGCGAGGTGAGGCCGATCTCGATCATGTTGCCGACCCGCACGGCACGGGAATAGCCCGCGATTTCTTCCCACGGCCTGCCGCTCGAAACCAGTTTGCGCATTATTCTCTCCCTCTTGGAATGGCCGTTACGCCGGAATGCTCCTTTAACGACCATCCGGGAAACAAATTCTTAGATAGACTCATCTGTAGCATGATGGGCAAGTATGTATTCAATACTTTGGGCGTGGGTTTGAGTAGGCGCTCTTAAAGGCAGATTGGGGTTGGACTAAAATTGGCATCGGCGCGCGGCATACCACAATGGTTCCGGATCGGCGTTATGCTTCTAATTTATGGCGGCCTATTGGCGGGCGGCCATTGGGGTGGGGGCTGGTTGATCGATTATGTCGGGATGGACCTCGACTCCGGCGAAGCATCACACGGCCTGCATATGATGGCCGCCGGCGTTGTGCTGTTCGCGGTGCTGCTGGCCATTCCGTTCGTGCCTGGTGTGGAGATCAGTGTCGCGTTATTGGCCCTGTTCGGATCGAAGGTCGCCATCGCGATTTATTGTGCCACGGTCGTTGCCTTGGCCCTGGCATGGCTGGTCGGCAGAGTGTTGCCCATCACCTTGATCGCGGCGTTGTTCGGGTCGCTTGGCCTGCATCGGGCGCACGATTTTGTCGAGCGGCTGCGGCCCCTGGGCGCGGCCGAGAGGTTGGCGGTCCTGACCGAACATGCACCGCGGCGTATTATTCCGATGCTTCTGAAGCACCGCTACGTTGCGGTTATCGTGGCGCTGAACGTGCCGGGCAACGCGGTCATCGGCGGCGGCGGGGGTATCGCCTTGCTCGCCGGCCTAAGCGGATTGTTCAGTTTCCCGCGCTTCCTCGCATCGGTCTCGTTGGCGGCGTTGCCGGTGCCGCTTTTTGTCATGCTTATGGGCGGATAGGCGGACGGTTCCTATTCCGCCGCGACCATATGGCTTGCTTCCTCTTGCAGGGCAGGCATGACTTCGCTGGCGAACAGGTCCATGGAGCGCATCACCTTGGCATGTTCGAGGCCGCCGATACGCATCTGAATGATGAAATTGTCGACCCCAAGCGTGTGCATATAGCCCTTCAGGATTTCGGTAACGCGTTCCGGCGAGCCGAATGCCGTGCCGCGTTCCCAGACATCCTCCAGCGTTAAATTGGCTAGCGCGTCCGGGTCCATCGGATATTTTTCGTATCCCTTGGGTACTTCTTCACGGCCTTTCGCACCGGGTACAAGCGTGCCAAGCAAGCGGTAGAACCACAGCGCATGTTCGGTTTCACCTTTAGCTTCCTCGTCGGTTGGCGCGACATAGACGCGGATCGAGACGGGCTGATCCAAGGCCTTGGGATCATGGCCGTAGCCGCGCAGCATGCCGGTATAATCGTTGAACGCTTCGGCCACGCTTTCGAGATTGCTGAACTGCGGTGCCCGTAGCAGCGCCATATTGTGGCGTGCGGCGACGTCCAAGCTGCGTCTACTGACGCTCGCCATATAGAAGGGCGGATGCGGTTTTTGCAGCAGTTTGGGATAGATCTCGATGGGTTCTTTGAATTTCCAGAAGTCGCCGTCATAGGCGAAGTTCTCTCCGCTCAGGGCGCGTTTCAGAATCTCGAAACTTTCCTCGAACATCGCCGAGGATTCACCCTGCGGTACGTCGAAACCATGAAACTCCGGTGGCTGATAACCGCGTCCCACACCAAGCAGCAGCCGACCGCCGCTCAACGCATCAACCATCGCGGCGTCTTCCGCCACGCGCAAAGGGTGCTGGAAGGGGAGGATGACAACGGCCGTGCCGATTTTCATCTTCGTGGTGCGTTGCGCGACCGCCGCCGCGAGCAATAGCGGATTGCCCAGCATGCCGTATATCGCGAAGTGATGCTCGGGTAGCCAAACGGAATCAAAGCCGAGGGCTTCCCCGTGCTCGATTTCCGCCATCACTTCGTCGAAGAGTTGATCCTGGGGAATGTCGCCGAAATCACTGAACAGATAAAACAGGCCGAATTTCATCAAACGATCTCCTTGAGTTTCGTTTGCTGTCCTCCGGCGCCCACCGCTCCCAATCGCTTAAAGTGTTTCTAGCTGTTTCTGGAAAATCATTGATCTGGATCAATACGCGTCGATTTTTGTTCGCGAATTTCCATGCGACTTAAAGACCCGCGTCCTTCCAGTTCTCCGCCGGCGTTTTGGGGTGCGCGCTCAGGCCCGCCGCTCTAACTGCTTCGATCGCGCAAAATTCATCCTTATCCGAAGCATCGCCGCTGATCCCGACTGCGCCGACGACCATATCCTCGTTTCGGCAAATCAAAACGCCGCCCGGCACCGGGATGAAGCGGCCCTGGGAGGCGGCAGAAAGGGCGGCTTGAAAGGCCGGCCGGTCGCCCAGGCGTTCACGGATCGTGCGGCTGGAAATACCCATGCCAAGGGCGCCCCACGCCTTGCCCGTCGCGATATCGCCGCGCAGGATGCCGGAGCCATCCTCGCGTTTAAACACCAGCAAATTTCCGCCGGCATCCAATACGGCGACGGTCAAGGGCAACATGCCGTTCTCCCGGCCAATCCGCAGTGCGTGATCGATGATCGTGGACGCGTCCTCCAAGGGCAGGGGGGTGGTGAGAGGTTTGATATAGTAGTCGGACATAAGGGCTACTCCTTTTCACTCGCCCTGACGGACCAGAGCGGCAATCGAACCGCCATCGACGGTGACGGTTTCGCCGGTGATGAACGCGGCGTCATCGGAGGCGAGGAAGGCCGCGACATTGGCGACATCTTCCGGTTCGCCCCAGCGCCGCGCCAGGTTTTCGCAATTCCAGTTCTCGCCGAACGCATCGTTTTCCTTGAAGCCACGATTCATGGGGGAGGCGATCATGCCCGGGGCGAGCGCATTGACCGTAATGTTCTTGCCCGCCATGTCGGCGGCCAAGGCGCGCGTCATCGCCAGTAAGCCGCCTTTGGCGGCGACATAGCCGACGCGGTTTGGGCGGCCGACATTCCCGGCGATCGAGGCCATGTTGATGATGCGTCCAACGCCGGCGTCCAGCATGTGGGGCAAGACGGCTTGGCAACAGAGAAAATGGCCGGTTAAGTTGACGTCGAGCATCCGGCGCCAATCGTCTTCGGTATGGTCAAGAAACGATTTGATGATCCGGCTGCCGGCGTTGTTGACGAGGGCGTCAATTTTGCCGAAACGTCCAATCGCGGCCGCGACCATCGCGTCCACATTGGCACGCACCGTTATGTCGGTCGCAATTCCATATGCGGTGCCGCCGTCTGTTTCGATTTCCTTCACCACGTCTTGTGTGGCGCCGTCATCGAGGTCTGCGGTGAGCACGGCCGCGCCTTCCCGCGCAAACTTTACCGCCGTCGCCCGGCCAATACCGCTTGCCGCCCCGGTGACGATGGCGGTCTTTCCTTGAAGACGCATGAGGATCCCCTTGTTTTAAACCGGTTTGTCGCCTTGAATTTGCGTGCGATGCATGATCCGCTTTGCGTCGGCGGGAAAGGCGTTGCGGCGATGCATGACCCGGCGGTTGTCCCAGATCAGCAAATCGCCGACTCGCCAGGACTGATGCCAGGTGGCGTTGTTTTCTTGTGCTTTCACATGATCCCAAAGCGCGTTCAAAAGCGCCTCGGAATTTGCGACCGTCATACCATTGATGAAGGTATTTTGCCGGCGCCCAAGGTAAAGCGCTTTGCGCCCGGTTTCCGGGTGGGTGCGGGCGATGGGATGGCTGGGCCCTTCGATGCTTGAAACGTCAATTTTTTCCGGATCGAGGCGGTCACCGCTGCCATCGCGCAGATAGCCGTCGAGGGTATAGACCGCATCGTGCTTTATTGTCCGGCCCTCAATTTGTGCATTCAACGCCGTTGGTAGGGTTTCATACGCCGTGATCATATCGATATAGCCGGTCTCGCCGCCGGCGTTGGATACGCTGAGCGCGTAAAGGCTGCTCGCCTTCGGCGGAGCCACGGTATAGGCCATGTCGGTATGCCAAAGCAGTTCGCCATCGCCGAGCGATCCGATGGAAACGTCGTTCTCGACGACGTTCGAGATAACGAAAACCTCTGGAAAACCGGCGACGGCGGCCTGACCGTGCCCGTCCACCGGTGCAAAGTCGAGGTCCCCGAAACGACGGCTAAAGGCGACGAATTCCTTGTCGCCGAGTTGTTGATCGCGAAAGCGCAGCACACCGTGTTCAAGCCAGGCATCGTGTATGACCGCAAATGTTGCGTCGTCAATTGTATTTGCCAGATCAACGCCGCTGATTTCCGCACCGACCGCTTCCGACAGGGCCCTGACAGTGATTTTGGATGTTGCCTCTCTGGTCATCGTATCGCGGCACAGCCGCCCTCTCATTTATCGCGACAAAGATGGAATTCTATGGCTGAGGGAAGATGGCAACAAGGCCTTGCTGCCCGCGCGACTAGCCATCGCAATTCCCTTGGCAATCTTTTACACTGCGCGCAAAGCGGCATCCAATCGGGGTGCGCGAATGGAGGGGAGCCTAAATGAAATTCAATAAAAAACTAATCGGCGCGATGGTCGCCGGCGTCTTGGCGCTGGGCGTGACGGGACAGGCTATGGCGGCGAGCGTCGTTGACGATATCCTGAAACGGGGCAAGATCATCGTCGGCCTATCGACTTTTGTGCCGTGGTCGATGCGCGACAAGAATGGCGACATGATTGGCTTCGAAGTCGATGTTATCAACAAATTGGCCAAGGATATGGGTGTTAAGGTCGAGTTGGTGCCGACCGCGTTCGACGGCATTATTCCCGCCCTGCTGGCCAAGAAATTTGATGTCATCATCACCGGCATGGTGATCAAACCGAAGCGGAATTTGACGGTGAATTTCTCACGGCCCTATGCCTTTCTGACCGTTGGCATGGCAGCGAATAAGAAGCTGGCCGACCGCGACGGGCTGAAAACCATGGCCGATTGGAACAATCGCAAGGTCACCTTGACGATTAAACGGGGCACGGCGCCCGGTGAAACGGCACGGCGCAACTTTCCAAAAGCCCGCGTCCGTCAATTCGATGACGACGCGCAGGCCTTGCAGGACGTGCTGAACGGCAACGCGCATGCCTTCCTGACCTCGGAACCGAAACCGACCCATTATGTGATCGACAATGCAGAAACGCTTTACCACCCGTTTGGCAGGGGACCGTTCGATCCCTCCGCTTCGGCCTTCGCGGTACGGAAGGGCGATCACGACGCGTTGAATTTCTTCAACAACTGGATTCAATATCACGAGATGAACGGTTGGCTGGAAGAAACGCACGACAAATGGTTCAAGGGCCGCGACTGGAAATCCCGGCTTAAATAAGCCGGAATTCCCACGATCCGGGGCGTTGGCGCGTCTTGGATCGTGGGCCCTCCGATTGATCGCGGAACGCCGATGACATTCCCCGAGGCGGAAACCAATCCCGCCATACCGCGCCCTATTCATAAACGCCGGGTGCGGTGGTGGAAGTCGAAACCGTTTGACATCGCACAGTTCTTTCTGTTGACCGGGGTGCTGGTCTGGCTGACCTGGCGCGGTGCGGCGGGTATGGAATACCGCTGGCAATGGCATCGCCTGCCGCAATATTTTTATGAAATCATCGATGGTGAGCTGCTTTGGGGGCCTTTGATTTATGGCCTGATGGTGACGATTGAGATTGCCGCCTGGGGGATGGTCCTGGCGCTGATTATTGGT
>JAJFJC010000083.1 GCA_021774385.1 Alphaproteobacteria bacterium | reverse complement strand
GGCCCATTTGGTTCAGTCGGCTTTACTTGGTGTTGTCCTTGCTGTGTAGCCCGCGTCGTGTCCCCTCCGACAAGAGGAGAGTGCAGCCGTGGGCAATGCTGAAGCCTCGTCCGACGTAGAGGAAGTGCAACTTCCGGAATTGGCTCAACACCGATCTCACGGCTTAAACTGAAGCGCGTCCAGTTTAAGCCTCATACCAGAATTAGCGCAAGCGCTGCCTCGGTCAGGGCAATACGCTCTTCCAGAATTGCGCTCCATTCGGCGAAAATCTCGAACAAGCGGTTCGAATCCTGCCGGGCGCGCCAGCATTTCCATAGCATACCGTTCGCCGCAGGCTCGCTGCCTGGACGTTATGATGTTTCATGATGTTGTCAGGCTAGTGCTGCAAAACGGCAATTTTGGACGGAAAATTGAGTTCGCCGCTTATGGTATTTTAAGGGCTCTGGGTCCTAATATTCGTTGCAACGGCTTCGCTGAACCTCAGTTTCTTCCCATTAGGTTAACGGGTGTTCGCTTTCTTGAGCAGCGCGATTAGGCCATCGATACCACCTGTCGAGATGATGCTTTTAACTTCCGAGCGTTTCGCGACGAGCAGACTGACTCCATTGATTGAGACGTCGTATATCCTCTGCCTGCCGCCGTCCCGCACGACTTTGAAGGCGAGTCTGGCCGTCTCTCGATCGTTGTTGTCGCGAATCTCCGCCGTGACTTCGCTTCCATTGCGCTCAGACCGCTGTTCCCCTTTGACGAGGAACTGCTCACCGGAATAGTCAGCGAACTTCGTGGCGTAGAGGCGCGTCATATGCTGCGCGAACAGGTCGCGGTATTCGATGAATTTGTCTCGAGGCACGCCATGTTGATATTTGCCGATGGCGAACGCGCCGATACGGTCCCAATCGAAAGCTTTTTTGAAGTGCGTGCTATATTGTACGATGCGTTCCTCGGGCGACAAGGCTGGATTTTCAAGGATATTCAAGACGGCCTTTCCCAGCGATGAGACGAACGCCGTTGACGTGCCGTCTCCCGTCGTCGCGGACACAGGCACCGCCGCATTCATCCAAGTTGCCGCAAAAACCACGATTACGCACAAGAACCGTTTCACGAGAGGTACCTCTAAATTTGTTGGAGAAGTGGTTTTCAGAACGCGAACCACAACGTTGACCGGCTCTTTCTATCGCCCCTCGGTTAACCTTTTGTTAAGGATTGCCGCCATTTTACGAAAGTAAGGGATAAATCCTCCCGTTTCGGTTCCGACACTTTTTTAAGCTTCGTATCGACAAGATCGTGCGTACTCGCTTGGCGCATACGCCTCATTCGGCCACGATGAGCAGGCACCATGCGTTTGGGTGATATAGTAACTTCCGCGAGTAAGTGACAATCTTGACGAGGTGAGTATGTGTGGCTTTGTCTGCCTCTGGAATATTGACGATCAGGCGCTTGCCCGCCGGATGATCGGCAAGATCGCCCATCGCGGCCCGGACGAGGTGCATGTAAGTCAAGCGGCCAACGTACCCGCTATCATGGCCCACTGCCGACTATCGATCATCGGCCCCGAAAACGGCAGCCAGCCGATTTACAGCGCCGAGGACATCCTCGTCGCCAATGGGGAGATCTATAATTACGCCGATCTGCGCGCGATCCTCGGTGAAAGCGCTTTCGAGACCGAAAGCGACAGCGAGACCATCCTGCACCTGTTCCGTGCGGGCGAACGCCGTTGGATCGACAAGCTGGATGGGATGTTCGCCTTCGTTCTGGCCACCCCGGAGCGGATTATCGCGGCGCGCGATCCGCTTGGCATCAAGCCGCTGTTCATGGCCCGTATCGGCAATGGCCTGGCCTTCGCATCGGAGTTGAAGGCGTATGACGGGCTGGGTCTGAGCGAGGTCGAGGCCATCGACCCCGGTGCGATGTTCGACAGCATCGGCGGCATTCGGGAATGGTATCGCATGCCACAGGGCGCCGCCGAACTGGAACCGGGAGAAGAGGCCGAACCGATCTGGCGCGAGTTGCGTTTGGTGTTGGAAGCGGCGGTACGTAAATGGATGGTTGTCGAAGTGGGCGCGTTTTTGTCTGGTGGGCTGGATTCTTCGATCGTTGCGGCGCTTGCGGCAGGTGCCATAAACCGCCCCCTCAAGACCTTTTCGGTCGGGACGGCGGCAAGCCCCGATCTCGCTGCCGCGCGCCGCGTGGCGGAACATATCGGCTCTGATCACCACGAGTTGGTGTTCTCGGTGGATGACTTGGTGGCGATATTGCCGCATGTGATTTACCACCTTGAAAGCGCGGATGTCGATCTAGTGCGCAGCGCCTTGCCGACCCATTTCGCGGCGGTCCTTGCCCGTCGTCACGTCAAGGCGGTGCTGACGGGCGAAGGCGCGGACGAGCTGTTCGCCGGCTATGCCTATCACCATGCCTACGCCCGGAAACCCCGGGCCCTGGCGGACGAACTCACCCGTTCCCTTGGCACCATGCACAATATCAATCTGCAACGGGTTGATCGGATTACCATGGCTCAGGGCTTGGAAGCGCGGACGCCGTTTCTCGACCGCGATCTCATCGGCTTTGCGCAGTCCATCCCCGCTTCCTTGAAGATGAAGATCACCGATGCGACGACGCAGGAAACGACGGAAAAATGGATTTTGCGCAAAGCATACGAGGAACTATTGCCCGCCGATCTGGTCTGGCGCAAGAAGGCTCAGTTCGACGAGGGCAGCGGCACCGTTGACGTGCTCACCGAGGCGCTGTCGCGACGGCTCGGTGTGACGTCCGCGGTGGACCGCGAGAGCGAAGGCGGGCTCTATGAGCGGATTTTGCGGAACCAATTCGAGAACCCGGATTTTATTTTGGAGAACGCGGGCATGTGGACCGCCGGTCGTGTCACGGTCTGATCTTTTGACTTTCGATCTCGACTTTCTTATTGGCATGTGGACCGGAGGCGTGACACTAGTTGCGCGTGCCGCATTCAAACAAGAATTAGTTGGTCGATCGTCGCGGGGACCTTTCTCCCACTCACCTTGATCACCGACCGGTTCGGATTCTATGTCTGCTTTCGGCGGAATTTAGTCCGAATTGTTTGCAAGTTCGGGCGTCGTTGATGAACCGCTCGACAGCCGAGTCTGACCCACTCCAGACATTCGCCGTCACTGACGATAGTCAATTCCAACCTCTTATAGTAGCATCATCGTTCACGGCGAAACTTTATTTTCGGGTGTCAAGTGGGGTGACGAGCGGGCGGTTCTGATCTCCATTCACGAGGAGTATGCGTGCCTTCTCGTGGCCGTCACTTGCGGCTGCGGCGAGCTGCTCCCTTGCATCCTTCTCACGGCCCCAACGGAGCAGGTGCTTGCCGAGGTAGTACCTGGTTACTCCGCTCGGTTCTAGCTCGACGGCCCGACGTAGATTGCTCTCTGCTTTCTGCCGATCATCGGTGCGTGAACCTAGAAAGTCACCGTAGAGCGCAAGGCCGATAGCTACCTCGTCGTCGATGCGAATCGCCTCTTTGTACTGGAACTCCGCTTGATCGTGCGCATCAAGGGCGTAGTATGCGGAAGCCAGATAGAGCCGTGCCCAGTAGTAGTTGGGATCGAGGTCCACAGCCTTCAACGATGCCTCCACCGCTTCTTCGTTGCGTCCAGTAGCCTGCAAGACAAAACCGAGTTCGGCATAGGCAACCATATAGTTGGAGTCCAGTTCGACGGCACGACGGAAGTGCACCTCCGCATTGATGTATTCTTTTCGAAAACGTAGCGACACACCCAGATTGTAGTGGGCTTCGTCGTTTCCAGGCTCCACAACCAGTGCCTGACGGACCGCCTCTTCGGCTTCTTCATCCCTACCCAGACGAGACAACACGCTGAACAAATAGATTAACGAGATTGCTGCTGGATCATTCTCTGCCGCCCGTCTGAGTGGTGCTTCTGCCTCGACCGACCTGCCGAGTTCCTGTAGCACCCGGCCAATATATCGTTGCGTCTTCCAGTTGCTCGGGGCAATGGCCTCTGCCTTTCGTAATTTGTCGAGAGCTTCGTCCAGGTTGCCCAACTCTTCGTGGCAGTGCGCGGCGTACACCCACGGCCATGCCTGCTCCGGCGTGAGTTTGGCAGCCTCCAAATAGAATTGGAGAGCTTCATCAAAGCTCTCCGAGTCCAGCGCAGCCCGTGCCCGCTGCTGGAGAGCCTCCAATTGCTCATCGTCGCTCATTTGGGGTCTGTGCTCTTGAGCCGTTTCATCTGTCTTTCACCATATGACATTCCATCTCGTGAAATTCGTATCACTGGTCTACCGTAAAGGGAACTGCACCCATTTCGCAGCCAACCAATGGTCTGATTTTCGGCGCTCGAGAGGACGGCGAATGTCTCTTTGTGGCTAGACTCGGAAGAAATATTTCAGAGCGATAATGTCCGACTAGGGTCTCAAAGCTGAAGTTTCTTTTTGGCGATGGTGACATTTTAAATTCGTCGCAAGATTCGCCCGAAACCGTATGTCATTCGGCGTATATCTCAAACAATAGTTCCGAGACTGAACGTTTCTCGTCAAGCCGCGCCATCGAGGCGATAGATACGTGTCGCCGTATCATGGAACAGTTTCGCTTTTTCATCGACCGAGTAATTCGCCGCCAGCCGTTTGAAAGAATTCCACAGCACGTTGTAGCTACATGACAACTTATCGACCGGGAAGTTCGATTCGAACATGCAGCGGTCGACGCCAAAATGCTCGAGCATATGTTCGTACCATTTCCGCGTGGCTTCGTGCAGTTCCTGGCTCGTCGGCGGTTTCGGATTGAGGTGCCAGTCGAAACCGTTGGTGTCCATATTGATCCCGCCCAGCTTGGCGACGACGTTGGGGCAGGTTGCCAACTCGGCGATATCCGACTGCCACTTGCCGAAATATTCATCGCGCTTCCCGGCATAGGGGCCCATGCCGACGGGCCCGCCGAGATGGTTCAAGATAATCGTGGTGTTGGGAAAGGCGCGTGCCAGATCGGTCAGTTCGGGGATTTGCGGATGGTAGCACCAGCCTTCGAAGGTCAGGTTGCGCTGCGTCAATTCAGCGAAGCCTTCGCGGAAATTTTTGTCGAGAAACAGGCCCGGCGTCGCGTCGGCCCGTGAATTTCGAACCTGATCGCTGGCGTCCCAGGTGCCACTGCGCCGGATGCCCCGGAACCGGCCGCCGCCGGCCGCGATTTGCGCGTCCAGCGTTTCGCCCGCCGCGGCGCCCATCATTAAAAAAGCGGAGCTGATGATACCCGCCGCGACACGCGTTGGTCCGTAGAGGCCCGAGGCACTCATCGCCGCGATGCCGTTGACGAATTCGACTTCGCCGACGAATTTCAGCGCTTCCGGCCCGTCGGGCCGGTACATCGCCCGGCATTCGATGAAGACCGTCGAGACGATGTTGTGGCCGGTGTTCAAATCCGCCTGGATTTCATCCATTAGATAGCGCGGTTCAACACGCTCGTGGCGAAATTCCCAGAGATGATGATGTGGATCGCAGATTGGGAGATCGGGTTCGAGCGTCTCTTCTACCGTGAGCGCGAGCCAGTCATCATTCGTTGCCATGGGATTCCCTCTCCGTTCATTGCGCCACCGGTACCGGGGCGGGGCATCACGAAAAGCGTAGAATCTAACCCCCGCCCGCACAAGGATAGCGGCGGGTCTCTTTGATGACGGATCCCGTTAGAAGGGTTTTTCGCCAGCCAGCGTTATCCGGTGCATGAGCCGCTTGTGGCCATGATAGTCGTTGATTGGGTTGTGCTGGCTGGCCCGGTTGTCCCAGAAGGCGATGGTTCCCGGCCGCCAGCGGAGCTGACAGGTGAATTCGGGCTTCACCTGGTGCCGGTACAGATAGTCAAGCAGCGGTTTGCTTTCCGCCTCGGTCATATCCTTGAACCGTGTTGTGTGCCCGAAATTGACGAATAGGATCTTCTTGCCCGTGACAGGATGTGTGCGCACGACAGGATGTTCCGCGATCGTTTGCAGCCCGCTGTCGTCTTTTGGCGCGTCGTTGCGTCTGTCTTCCCGCGTGGCCGTCACGCCGGCCTTGTCGGAACTGAATATGGCGGTTAGGCCGCCGAGCATCTGTTTCATGCCGTCCGACAGGGCGTCATAGGCCAAATACATATTGGCCCAGATCGTATCGCCGCCCTTTGGCGGGAGTTCGCGCGCCAGCAGCATGGTCCCCATCGGCGGTTCGTCGAGATAGGTCGTATCGGCATGCCAGAGGCCGCCGAAATTCACTGTCTCATCGGGCATTTTTAGTACAGGAACAATATCCGGATAATCGTCGAGGCCCTGTACGAGCGGGTAGGGCAGGAGATCGCCAAAGTGGCGCGCGAAGGTCAGG
>JAJFJC010000082.1 GCA_021774385.1 Alphaproteobacteria bacterium | reverse complement strand
CCCCGCCTGCTACGGGCGCGGCGGTGAAGAACCCACCATAACCGACGCCCATCTGGCCCTCGGCCACCTGCCGCCATATCTATTAGGCGGTACCATGCACCTTGACGTGGATGCCGCACGGTCCGCAATCGAAAGCCGTGTCGCGCGCCCCCTCGGTTTGAATATCGAACAAGCCGCGCGCGGCATCCTGTCGATCAGCGACAATGATATGGTCGGCGCTATTCGTGTCATCTCCGTGGAGCGCGGTCACGACCCGCGAGATTTCGCGCTCATCGGTTTCGGTGGCGCGGGCCCCCTACATGCCGGGTCACTGGCAAAACTGCTTGGCGCGAAGACCGTGATCGTGCCACCGCATCCGGGTGTCCTTTCGGCCATGGGGCTGCTGGTCTCGCAGTTCCGTGCCGACTATGCCCGTACCTGCCTGGAAGTGCCGCCAGAATACGATCATGCTCGAATGGCCGTGACCTATGACGAACTGGAATCCGAAGCGGTCCTTTGGTTCGACCGCGAACACGTGCCGGCGGCGGCAAGAACGTTGACGCGGCATGTCAGCCTTCGTTATCGCCACCAAGGATTTGAATTAAACGTGCCCTGGGCCGGTGACATTGTGACACCGGAGACGACACAAAAGACGCTGGACGCGTTCCACACGCTCCACGAGCGGCTGTACACCTTTGCCCAACACGACACACCCGTTGAAATCGTCACCCTTCATGTCACGGCGGAAGGTAGCCTGCCACAACCGCGCCTCACCGAGCGACCACCCGGCAGTGCGCTGGAAGACGCTCGAATTGACCACTTGCCCATTCATTTCGAGGCTGGCACTCAATCGGTGCCCATTTACGACCGCGACAAGCTGTCGGCAGGGACGTCATTCCCGGGCCCAGCGCTCGTGGTACAACTCGACTCAACAGCCCTAATCCACCCCGATCAGCACGTAACCTGCGACCGGTACGGCAATCTCATCGTCAAAACAGCCTAAAGAACGGCTTCCGCCATCCTTTCAAGCTGTGCGCCCATCTCGGCCTCGGTTTCGACCCATTCGGGCTTAACGACGATTCGGTTGGCGCCGGCGTCAAGCAAGGATTGCACGAGGGCGCGCTCCGGCGCTTGACCGAATATCGAGATCGAGATCGATTTGGGATCGCGTCCGGCCTCGCCCGCAAGCCTATCGAGTTCCTTGCGGCTGGCTTTGAGATCTTCGGTCGTAATCCGATTGGGCAGCCAGCCATCGGCATGCGCCACGATCCGCTTCAGAACATTCTTCGCCATGCCGCCGATTATGATCGGCGGATAAGGTTTCTGAGCCGGTTTCGGGAAACAGCGTACCGGCGGGAAATCGAAAAACTCACCGTGGTACTCCGCCTCTTCTTCTGTCCAGAGCAATTTCAAGACATCGAGCGCCTCTCGCGTTTGTGTCCAGCGGCGGGCGAAATTACCGCCCATGAGCTCGGTTTCCTCTTTCAACCACCCGGTCCCGATGCCGAATAGGAACCGGCCACCGCTATAGAGATCGAGTGCCGCAATCTCCTTCGCCAACACCAACGGATTACGCTCCGGCACCAGCGTGATGCCCGTTCCCAGTTTAATCGTACTGGTAACTGCGGAGGCGCGGGCCAGCGCGATATAAGGCTCGGTAAAATGCGAATAGGTCCAGGGTATCTCGCCGCCGGTCGAGGGAAAGGGGCTCTCGCTTTCGACTGGAACAACCGGATGTTCGGCATACCAAATCGAATCGAAACCAAGGTCCTCGGCCTTCTTCGCCATGAAGGCGGGATCAATGTTATAGGCGGGAAGCGGAACGGAAACGCCGATGCTCATGGCAAGAACTCCTAAACAATCAAATGGAAAGCGTGGCGGATTTTAGACTCTGCCTTTCAAGGGTACGGCAACAGGCCGCGCCGGACAAACGGCAGACCGAACACGTCTAAACCTGCATGCGGGACTGCGCATCCATCCGGGACTGTGCGTCGACGACGGCAAGCGCGGTCATATTGACCAGACCACGCGCCGTAACCGATGGTGTCAAGATATGCGCCGGTGCGGATGCGCCAACCAGGATCGGGCCGACCGGCAAACCGTCGCCAATTGACTTAAGCAGATTGAATGCATTATTAGCAGCTTCCAAATTGGGTAGGATCAGCAAATTCGCGCGTCCCTTTAGCCGCGAGTTGGGAAAAATCCGCTCCCGCACGATAGGATCAATCGCCGCATCGGCATGCATTTCGCCCTCGACCTCGAGTTCGGGATCAATTTTCTTTAACGCCTGTACCGCCTCGCGCATTTTGATCGCCGACGCCGTATCGGCGGTGCCGAAATTGGAATGAGACAGCAAGGCAACGCGCGGCGTTTCACCAAACCGGCGCACCGTTTCGGCGCTCAATAATGTCATCTCGACGATTTCCTCGGCCGTTGGATTTGGCGTGACGTGCGTGTCGCAGATAAAAAACGTTCCTTTCGGCAGGATCAGAATGCCGAGCGCCGAGACATCGCGGACACCCTCGCCCTTGCCGATAATGTCCATGACATGACGCAGGTGCCAACCATAGTTGCCATAGGTTCCGCAAATCATGGCATCGGCCTCACCCCGCTTGAGCATCATCGCGGCGATAACCGTCGTGTTGGTCCGGATGATCGTCCGCGCGAGATCGGGCGAAACACCGTGGCGTTCCATGATTTCATGGTAACCCTGCCAATAGGCCTCATAGCGCGGGTCGGATTGCGGGTTCACCAGTTCGAAATCGACGTCTTTTCGTAAGCGCAGCCCAAGCTTTTCGATCCGATCCGCGACAACCGCCGGCCGGCCGATCAGAATCGGCTTAGCGACGCCATCGTCAACAACGACCTGGATCGCCCGTAGTACACGCTCATCCTCGCCTTCGGCGTAGACCAAACGCTGCGGCGCTTGCCGGGCCCGCTCGATAACGGGTTTCATCAGCATTCCAGAGCGGAACACAAAACGTTCCAACCGGTTGCGGTAGGCTTCGAAGTCCTCGATTGGCCGCGTCGCCACCCCACTATCCATGGCCGCCCGTGCCACGGCAGGCGCGATTTCCACGATGAGGCGTAGATCAAACGGTTTTGGTATCAGATACTCGGGACCGAATTTTAGATCGTCATTCTGATAAGCCATGGCCACGACTTCGGAGCTTTCCGCCATCGCCAGCCCAGCAATCGCCTTTACCGCCGCCTGTTTCATTTCCTCGTTGATCGTCGTCGCGCCGACATCGAGCGCGCCCCGAAAGATGAACGGAAAACACAACACATTATTGACCTGATTGGGAAAGTCCGACCGCCCCGTGGCAATAATCGCATCGGGTGCCGCGGCCCGCGCATCACCCGGTTCGATTTCCGGATTGGGGTTGGCGAGCGCCATGATCAGCGGTTTTTCCGCCATCCGTTTGACCATGTCACCGGTTAAAATGCCTGGTGCGGAGAGACCGAGGAACACGTCTGCACCATCGATCACCTCATCCAGCGTCCGCGCTTCGGTGTCTTGGGCGTAGACTTCCTTATAAGGGTCCATCTCCTCTTTGCGGCCTGTATGGACGACCCCCAGCCGGTCGACCAAGGTGATATTTTCGCGTCTAACTCCCATCCCGACCAATAAGTTCAGGCAGGCGATACCCGCCGCTCCGCCGCCCGTCGAAACCAGTTTGATGTCCGCAAATCTCTTCCCGACAAGCCGCATACCGTTCAGCACCGCCGCCGAAGCCACAATAGCGGTGCCATGTTGATCGTCATGAAACACGGGAATGTTCATGCGGGCGCGGCATTGCTTCTCAACGATAAAGCACTCCGGTGCCTTAATGTCTTCCAGATTGATGGCGCCAAATGTCGGCTCCAGGCTGGTAATGATATCGACCATTTTTTCGGGATCGGTCTGGTCGATCTCGATATCGAACACGTCGATGCCGGCGAACTTCTTGAATAATACGGCCTTACCTTCCATGACCGGCTTAGAAGCAAGCGGACCGATCGCGCCCAACCCAAGGACCGCCGTACCATTGGTAATCACCGCAACTAGGTTCTGCCGCGCCGTCAGCGTCGCGACCTCCGCCGGATCATCGACGATCGCTTCGCATGCGGCGGCGACACCTGGCGAGTATGCAAGCGCCAAATCGCGCTGATTCGCCAGGGGCTTACTGGCCATGACCGTGAGTTTCCCAGGAACCGGGTTACGATGATAGTCCAGCGCCATCTGCTTCAAGGTGTCATTCGACATCGTATTCCCGCTCCTCTGAATTCGCGCGGCAGGCCAATTCCGCACCTACCTAAGTTCCCGCCTACAGTTTGGTTGGCGATTCGGCAATGTACAACTGAAACGGAAGTAGCCACCGTTTCAATCAAAACCCAACAGCACCGAAGGTAGCCACAACGCAAGCGACGGAAACGCGACAATCAGCACGAGCACGACGAAATGCAATGCGATGAATGGCATAACCCCCCGATACATATCGCGTAGGGTTATTTCCGGCGGCGCGATGGCGCGAAAGTAAAAGATCGCGCCGGCAAGCGGTGGCGTCAGCAGGCTCGTCTGCATCATGATCAGCAACGCAATACAAAACCACACCGCATCGAACCCGAGACCGGTGACAATGGGTATCGCCAGCGGCACTAAAATCAGCATGATCGAGATCAGATCCAGGACGAACCCGGCGACGAACGTGATCAATAGGATCAAAGACACCGTTCCCCATGGGCCAAGATTCGCTTGCGCTAAAAGGTTCTGAAGTGCAGTCAGCCCGCCGGTCCCGGCAAAGACACCAGAGAACATCAACCCACCGACGACGATGGTCAGCACCATCGCGGTAATAGACAAGGTAGTCATAAGCGCTTCGCGAACCACGGCGATGGAAAATTTTCCGTAAAAGATCGTCAGCAACAACCCGCCAATGGCGCCGACGGCCGCGGCCTCGGTCGGAACGGCAATCGCAAATATAATGCTCCCCAGAACCGCCGCGATCAGCGCCAATGGAGGTATAAGCACCAGAACGGTGCGCCATAGTTTATGCAGCAGCGGGGTGGCGTCTTCCTCAAATGCAGGCCGAGGCGCGACCGCGGGCTTGAGCAGGCAATAGATCAAGATGTACGCGATGTAGAGCCCCGCCAGCACCAATCCCGGAAACAACATCGCGGCGAAAAGCTCACCAATGCCAAGATCGGCGATTGTCGCTAGAATCACAACAAGCACGGAAGGCGGAATGATCGACCCGAGCGAACCGCCAGCGCAGATCGTGCCCGATATCAAACCCTTATCGTAGCCGTAGCGCAGCATCACCGGCGTCGCCAGCATTCCGACAACCGTTTCGGTAGCCCCTACGACCCCACTCGATGCCGCAAACAACACGCAAATAACGATGGTGCCAACCGCGAGACCGCCGGGCAGGCGGCGGGTCCAAAGATGGATAGCCTCGAACATACCCTCGGCGATCCCGGACTTTTCCAGTATGGCTCCCATGAAGATGAAACAGGGCACGGCGGCGAGGATATGCGAGCTGGAAATCTCTTCAACCCGGTGCGCGAAAATTATGACAACGGACTCGCCGAATTGTGCAACGCCGAAGATCAGCGCAACGGACATCAAAGCGAATGCAACGGGCACACCGATGAAGATCGCCGCGAGCAGCACCGGAAACATCCATAGCGCCAAATCGACGCTCATGAGGGTATATCGGAGCGACCGGTGGCTACTCGAAACGTCCGCACCGCCTCCGCCGCGATCTGCAACGTAAACAGCAAAAATCCAAACGCCGCGATTGTCCGCAACGGCCACACAACAGGGTTCCAGGCCGACTCACCGGACACTTCGCCAACGCGATAGGCGTCGAGCGCCACAATACCGAGCCGCCACGTCATCCAGCTTGCCACTGGCAATAGAAACAACGCATAGACAATACTGTCGATCGCCGCCTGCACACGCAGCGGAAAACTAGCATAAAGAAAATCGACCCGGATATGGGCCCGCATCTTGGTGACGTAGGCGATGCCGAGTACGAAGTGCGATCCCGTGATCATATACGCGAATTCATAGGCCCAGAATGTCGGAAGATCGAGCACGAACCGGGCGAAGACCTCATACCCCATGATCAAGAACAGCGGGATAACCAGCCAGGCGCCAATTCCGCCAAAACAGCCCGTCATTCTATCGATCGAGCGGATCACCCAATTCAAATCGCCCACCCGCGCCGTCGGTGCCGCCGACCCTGACGCGCCACCCGTTTAGCCCAGCTCATTTTCGACGAGTGGTAAGACTTGCTCGCCCAGCATCTTGATCGTTCGCAGCACCAGGCTCTGATCCATACCCAGCCATTGCACCCGGGCAATCAGCCGGGTGAAGCCCGTCGCGCGCGCCAACCGGACCAACTCCTCGGCGCATTCCTCCGGCGAGCCAAGGATAACCCGGCCGGCAATCAGCTCCTCCAGGTCAAGCTGCTCCTTACCGGCGCCGACGACTTTTGAAAACAAACCCCACTGCCCGAAGACGCGGTAACTGGCTTCCAAGAACGGCCCGGCGTCGCGTAGCGCGGTCTGCCGGTCGGGGGCGATGACGATATTGCGCAGCAAGGGAAACTCCGCCGGCATGGGTTTGCCATGTTCCTTTAGCGCCTCCCGAAAGACGCCCGCCTGCTCGACGATCACCGACTCGACGAGATGGGACGATGCAACCCAGCTGTCGCCGAGGTCGGTATCTGCCAGCCGCGCAGCACGGGCGACAGCGGCACTGACACTACCGCCATACCACATCGGCGGGCGCGGTTTCTGGACCGACTTGAACGCCAGGGAAAGCCCTTCGGCTTGGAAATGTTTGCCGGAAAAATCGACGGACTCCTCCGACCATAACCGCTGCATTAAACGAACCGCTTCGATGTAGCGGCCGAGACGGCGACCATGTTCCACATCCATTACCTTGAACTCGTCCTCGGTCCAGCCTGGTGCAACGCCGAGGACCAGCTTGCCGCCCGAAATTGTATCCAGCAGCGACGCCTGCTCGACGACATGAAGCGGGTGGTAAAGCGGCAGTACCAGCATGCAGGTTGCCAGCGACATGCCCTCCGCCTCGGCGGCAAGCCGGGTCAACGTCTCGAGCGGCGGAAACCAGGCGGTGGAGCCGAAGGACAAATGGTTCCCTACCGCGACCCCGTCATAACCGACCGCGCGCGCGACCCGAACCTGTTCGATATGGTCATTGAACCGTGCCGTCAGGTCATCGTCGGCGCGGTGTTCCGGGTTGATGAACAAGGTCAGTTTCATAACCGCCTACCCTCCCTCACGCGATCGGAAAAATGAAAAGAGGAGCGGCCGAAACCGCTCCTCCCTCATCACTCCCGTACTTGACGGGATCACTTCTGGTTGGACAGCACGATCGTGCCGGCGGCGGACAGCATACCGCCCATGCCGTTGACCAACGAAAGGCTCGCGCCCGGCACCTGACGGTCGCCGCATTCGCCGCGTTGCTGACGCACCGCTTCGATGATCGGAAAAATGCCGTACATGCCCGAATGGGTGTACGACAACCCACCGCCATTGGTATTGATCGGCAGCGATCCACCCGGCGTCGACTTGCCTTCGTCGAAGAAAGAACAGCCCTCACCTGGTTCGCAGAAGCCCAGCGACTCCAGCATGATCGGCGGCCCGGACGAGAAGGCGTCATACAGCATGATGTGGTCGAAATCACCATGGCTCACGCCGGCCATCTCGAACGCCTTCTTACCCGAATTGCGGGTCGCCACGCTGAGCGGCAGCTCTTCCATCTCGGTCACGAAGACGTGGTCCGTACCTTCACCAGCACCCCGCACATAGACGGGCTTCTTGGCGCAGTCCTTCGCCCGGTCGGCCCGCGTCAGAACGACGGCACCGCCGGCATCAGTCACCAAGCAAATGTTCAACAGGTTGAACGGGTAGAACATCGGCCGCGAGTCGAGAACATCCTGGACCGTGATCGGGTCACGGAACATGGCTTTCGGGTTCAGTCCGGCCCAAGCCCTGGTCGAAACCGCAACCTTGGCCCAATCTTCGAGGGTCGTGCCGTACTCATGCATGTGCCGGTTGGTGATCATGCCGAAATAGGTCGGCGCGCCGCCAAAGCCATAGGGCATTTCGAACTGACCACTGAGACTGGTGTCGCGGCCGCGCGTGACGCCAGTACCGGAGCGCCCGCTTTCGCCGTGCGAAATCAAGGCGACGTCACAGAGGCCATGATGCAACGCCAGAAGGGCATGGCCGACCATGATAATAAAGGAACAGCCGCCGACCGAGGTGCCGTCGACATAGCGCGGATTGACGCCCAGCGCCTCTCCAAGCAGGGCCGGCGAATGCTGTCCGGCGGTGAAAATACCATCGACCTCGGACATCTTCAGTCCGGCGTCGGCAACGGCGTTGTGACACGCCTGGAGATGCAGACTCAGTTGGCTGACACCAGGCAATTTACCCACTTCATCGGACTCTTCGACGCCGACGATACATACGGAATTTGATAGCTCTTTCATTTCACTCTTCCATCAATCGAATTCGTTTCGTGTTCTCTTAATCGCCGGGCTCAACTGGCCGGTTGAAAGAGTGCAATGGTCACGTCGTCGTTCTGCTTTTCGAACACGACTTCGACCGGCATATCGCATTTCACGACCGCGGGGTCGGGATCGATATTGATCAGATTCGACATCAGTCGCGGTCCTTCCTCGAGCTCGATCATGGCGAGGATATAAGGTGCTTCGATCTTAAACGCCGGATTGAGAGAACGATGCGCGATCTCAAAGGAAAAGAGCTTTCCTTTGCCGCTGGCCTGAGTCCAGCCCACATTGCGCGAATGGCACGATGGGCACGCAATACGCGGATAGAAGAAGACATGACCGCAATCATCGCATTTCGGCATCATGAGCTTCCCTTCCTTCAGCCCATCCCAATAGGGTTTGGCTTCCGGGGTTTGGGGCGTAGGTAGTGGTCTTTTGAGTTCCACGGTAGTCCTTCCTCATTTTGTGTTAATTGTCTGTTCTTTCGTTAAAAAAAGGCGCGGCCGCCTGCACGACCGACGTGCCTCTCCCTATACGCTATGACGTTAGCCTAGACGCTAAACGACATGACCCCCGTGAAGCAAGGATCAGGCGCTAATTAGTGTTAATAACGCGGTATACCCAAGGTCATACCGCCGTCCGCTAGAAGCACACTCCCCGTACAATAGCTCGCCAAGGGCGACAGCATAACGAGAACGAGCCCGGCGATCTCCGCAGGCTGCCCTTCCCGTCCCATCGGTATCCGCGCGGTCTTGGCTTCGTGCTCGACCTTTCCGAAGCTCGATGCCTTGGCCATGACCCGCTCCGTCGCGATCAGGCCGGGCGCGACCGCATTGACGCGGATGCCGTGCGGCGCGAGCTCAATCGCCATGTTGCGGGTCAATTGCTCAATCCCTGCCTTGGAGGCGCCGTAATGGGGTATGCCGGGCCGGGCCAATGTCGCGGCGGAAGAACTGATATTGACAACAGATCCCTTCACGCCGGCACTGATCATGCGGCGCGCCACCGACTGTGTCGTTAGAAATGGCGCGCGTAAATTTGTATCGATAACGCGCGTCCATTCCTCGAGAGGAACCTCAAGCATTGGCGTGTTCGGAAATACACCGGCGCAATTTACCAGCCCCGTGATCGGTCCGACAGTATCCCAAGCGTTGCCAAAAAGCGTGTCGATTGCCTCGCCATCACATAAATCGCCTGCAAACCCCGTCGCGGCTTGGCCAACCGCCTCGGTCACCCGAGCCAACCCATCACTGTCGTTATCTACTAACGCGAGCCGTGCGCCAGCCTCCGCCAGGCGGGCCGCGATGGCGTATCCGATGCCAGCGGCGGCTCCGCTAACCAGGATCGTGTGGTCCCTGAAATCAAACTCTTTCATACCACGACACTACATCATTAATTCGTGGTTGCTGGAAATTGTCTCACGCGTCGCGCAAAATACATTGAAATACCATTCCGTGGGAACCGGGGAGCACAATCCATGCCTTACAATGTCTACATTACCATATCGGGCGAAGACCGAATCGCTCGTTACGCCATGGACTCGGAAACCGGCGGCTTGGCGGCACGTGACGAAATCCGCCTTGCTGGACGCCCGGCCCCCATCGCGGTCTCTCCGGATCAACGGTTTATGTATATCGCGCAACGCGAATCCTGCGAATTGACGAGCTTCCGTATCAACCCCGCGGATGGTGCGCTAACAGCGCTCGGCACCATCCCATTACGATCAGACCCATGCTATATGGCGACGGACCGAACAGGCCGCTATTTATTCTCGGCCTACTATCTGGCGGAAACGGCGGCGGTTCACCGTATTGAGGAAAATGGCGCGGCCATGCATCCGCCACTAGTCTGGCGGCAAACCGGGCGTGGCGCTCACTGTTTCCAAACAGACCGATCGAACCGGCACGCCTTTGTCCCTCATATTGACGGGAGCGGCGCATCGAATGCGATCTTCCAATTCAAATTCGATGCGGCAACCGGCCAACTGGCCCCGAGCGAACCGGCGCTCTTCACCGACCCGGAAATGACTGGCCCGCGACATTTCTGCTTTCACCCGACAAAAGAGATTATCTATGTCTCGAACGAGCAAGGCTGTAGCGTGAGCGTTTGCACGCTGGATACAGACACAGGCACGCTTTCACACTTACAGACGATACCAACCTTGCCCGAGGGCTGGACCGGCGAGAACAAATGTTCGCAAATTCAAATCACGCCCTGCGGCCGATTTCTCTATGCACCGAATCGCGGCTACAACAGTATCGCTGAATTTTCCGTCGACCCGGATAGTGGGCACCTGACGGCGTTAGGACATGCCGTAGCCGAAACCGTCCCTCGGGCCTTCAGTGTCGATCCCAAAGGACATTTCCTATTATCAGCGGGCCTCGAGTCGGGCCGGCTGGCGGTCTACAAAATTGCCGGTGACTCCGGCCGGCTGGACCGAATTGCCACCCATGACGTTGGCGCCAAGCCGATGTGGGTTACTATTCTGCCTTCGTCCTAATTAGCAGGAAGCGAAGAACGGCCATGCAGAAGATTAACGACTTACCCCTCATGGAAGGACCTCTGTGTTGGAAAGCTAAAGATTATCCCGACGACAGATCGTGGGTCCGGTCCTTCGACGACGCCATGGTGTCGGAAATCGAGGCGGTGGCCCGACAGCTATGGGATAAAGACGTGAAGCCAGAGATGATTTCCGGAGCGGATATTAAAATGCCGCTCTCGGACGAATTCTTGCGAAATGCTTATGCCGATCTCGAAACGGGGCCGGGGTTTGCCGTGCTCTCCGGCCTTCCCGTTGAAGAATGGGGGCTGGGGATCAGCCG
>JAJFJC010000081.1 GCA_021774385.1 Alphaproteobacteria bacterium | reverse complement strand
CGCGGCGGCATCGCCTACACGCCGCCGGTCAAGGCGGGGCTGGAAAAGCTGCGCGAGATCAGCCGCGTCGAGCCCGGCGGTAGCGGCGGCAAGATGATCGACGATCAGGACTTCCGGCGCGACCTGGCCAAACTCGAAACGCAGATCACGGCCAACGAAATCAGCGAGAAGCGCGTGATGAGCGCCCTCAGCCACGGCCAGAACCCGGGCTCGGCCTCCTCGATGTTTAAACTGCGCGGCTCGGAACTGCTGCAGCTGATGCTCGAAATGACCATGAAGGCGATCGGCTATTACGGCGCGGTCTATCAGCCAGACGCCTACGTCCCCGGCAACAATCTCGACCCCGTCGCACCAAGCCACGGCGTCGTGGCGTCAGCCAAATACTTCAACCAACGCGCGGCGACAATCTATGCAGGGTCGAGCGAAGTGCAGCGCAACATTATCGCCAAGCATGTGCTCGGGCTGTAAAGAGACTTTTTCTGCACCACTCTCACGCGGCGGCTTTCGCATAAGAGCGGAAGTTGATTCGGAACGCTGGGACAACCGCTTGTAGCCAAATGACGAGATCTAGAAAATTCAGATTACTCCTCACGGTTTCCATATTTGTCACCGCTTAGTTTTATATCATAATAAAAATATTTAGCGCTGACTCCTGGCCAGTATAACTCGTAGGTCTACCGACATACTTAGATGTATGGTGCGGTCCTAAGGATGCGAATCTGGACGGGCTCGCGCCGTGCCTTTACGCTCACAAGAGGGTGTACACCATGTCACGGAAGCTAAATGTGCATCGCAAGCAGACCGCCACTTCGTGTCTATGCGGAAGAGGATGACCCTATCGGCAACGAGGTTTGTATCTAAAGGAGTCTTGGCGTGTCCGATGAAGTCGTCCTGCTAGATGTCACGCCTTTGGACCTGGCGATTAAAGCGGCCGATGGGACATCATTGGTAATGATCCCAAAGAATACGGTGATTCCAACCTCTGCGGTTCGAACCTTCACGACAAGGCGTAACTACCAGCGCTCAGCGCAAATCTCTGTCCGTAGTGGAAGCAATTCGTATGCCGCTTTCAATATGCCGCTTGTTGATTATCTCCTTGAGGATATTGCGCCCTTGCCCGCGGGAGTTCCTCAGATCGAGGTCCGGTTCGACTTGGACAATAATTCCACCCTGACCGTATCGGCACAAAACCTAACAAATGGCCAAATCCAATCCCACACAATTAGTTCTACTGGGGGTCGGCATAATTTGGATGAAGACGAAGGCCAGCGACAATGGAAAGAGGATATTGCTCAAGCGGAAGGGCCTTCGCCGCAAGGGTGGGATACCTGGATCTCCTTCGTCAAGCTGAAATACGAGTGTATGTGGTTCCTGGATTCCTGTTCGGGACTGATCTCATCTACCTACCGCGATAATGTTCAACAAGCTCTCGATCCTCTTTGGCCGGCTGGCGATGAAATTGACCCAGAGCCACTACCTGACTGGATTGAGCAGATCAATCACGCGATGTCAGAAATATTTTTAGAATTATCGCGCACGGATCCCGCCGACCTACTTTCAACGCCCCTACCCAAGGTGCAGGAGGAGCTCACAGGCTTCGAGATATTGGATCGAATTTCCGGTGGTATGGGCGATGTACTGATATTACGCGCCGGCGATTCTCACTTTGCGGGCAAAACACTCCGCCGAGATCGTGCAGAAAACGAAAATGCGCAAGAACGGTTTCGCCACGAAGCACAAATCTGGTCTAGTCTGCCTGCTCATACCAACGTGGCTTCAGTGCTGGGCATTCATGATTTTGCTGCCGGCACGATCATCATCAGCGATTTCGCGCCAGCCGGCGACTTGAGCAAGCAGCTCGGGCAGGTTGGCAAACTCGAGGCAATCGATATTGCCATCCAGGTAGCGGAAGGATTGTGCTTTGCCGCGGAACACGGGTTGGTTCATCGCGACGTCAAGCCAGCTAATATTTTGCTTTGGCCAGACAACTCATATCCAAGCAAATTCCGAGTCAAGGTATCGGACTTCGGCATTGCGACAATTTTCAAAAATGAGAATCTTAGCGAAGTGCTAGGCGAAGAAAGTCTTGACCACACAGTTGGAGTTGGCACGCCGGCCTACATGGCTCCCGAGCAATTCGACTTGGAGGAACACCCCACACAAGGCTTCGAGCCCCGGCAGATTTCCACTCGTTCAGATATTTTCGCCTTCGGCGTAACACTCTACCAACTTCTCAGCGGTGCGCTGCCCTTTGCGACTCCGGCAGCCCGCTTCAAGGAAAGGCTTCCGGACTTAGAGTTTGAGGATAATCCCGGGTTGCGGGCGATTTTGGCCCGTTGTTTGCCGCGCGCTCCCGAGGACCGCTGGCCAGACTTCATTGGCCTGATTGCTGCTTTGAAAGAGACCTACCAATCGTTGGCGGGTGAGGCCTATCCTGGCCAATGCGGTGCTATCGATGAACCCGCTGAAACAATCTTAGGTCGCGGCTTGGCGCTTCTCGCCGCGGGAGATATAGAGGGAGCCGAAGCCTTAATAGAACCGTTGACCGCACAAGACAGCGCCTCCGCCTCAACCCTAACCGCCATGGCACACTGCAAAGAAGCGGCGACCCAGTGGGACCAAGCAAAGGCGCTGCTACAGCGAGCGACGGATCTTAATTCCGAATCATTCGAAGCTTGGATGGGCATGCTACGCTGCGCGGTTCGACAAGGAAGCCTGAACAACCTGCCAAGCTTACTCGATGGTGCCTATCGGGCCTATATCAGCTCGCGCTTATCGTAGCCACCTTGATCGGCAACCTGTCACAAGATCAGTGACCCTGTTACGCCCGTTCGCAATAGGCGTAACCCTGAGGGCTATGCCGAAAATTCTCACGCTCTAGAGCGTTGGCGTGGATTTCGGCCCAACTTACCTAAGCCGCCGCCTTCTTCGCTACCGCCGACGCCAGCACCATTGCCGAGCATTTCTCGCCGATCATGATCGACGGCGCATTGGTGTTGCCTGACGTCAAAGTCGGCATGATCGAAGCGTCGGCGACACGCAGGCCTTCGATGCCGTGCACGCACAACTGATCGTCGACCACCGCCTGGGTATCGCTACCCATCTTGCAGGTGCCTACTGGGTGGTAAGTCGTCTCGGCATTGTTGCGGACCCATTCGAGCAGCTCCTCGTCGCTCTGCAGCGCCGGACCGGGGGCGAGTTCCTCGCCGACGATATCGGCAACGGGGGAAGTCCCCAGCAGTTCTCGCCCCTTGCGCATTGCGAACAGCACGCCGGTACGGTCCATTTCCGCCGACAGGAAATTGAAACGAATTGCCGGCGGCTCCGCCGGGTCGGCGGACTTGATGTGGATGCTGCCAAGGCTTTCCGAGCGCAGTACGTTTACATTCATGGTGATGCCGCGTTGCTTGGCGATGCGGCGTTCCCGGTTAATACGCTCCGTCAGGAACGGCATGAAGGAGATTGTCGCATCGGGCGACTCCAAGCCTTCACGGGTGCGGAAATACATCCGCAGCGGTACCGTGCTGAGGCTCAGGAAGCCCTTGCGGAACAGACCGTATTTCATGGCCTCGCCAACCAAACGCAAGCCGTTGCCGCGCTCATTGAAGGTCGCATTCGCTTCCGTTATGGAATATTTCATGCGCGGCGAGTAATGATCGCGTAGGCCTTCGCCGACGCCGGGCAATTCATGTACCGGATCGATGCCCAAACTTTTTAACAATTCCGGCTGGCCGATACCCGAAAGCTCCAGCATTTTTGGCGAATTGATCGAGCCGCCGCTAACGACGACTTCGCGCGTCACCCGGGCTTCGCGTTTCTCGCCGCGCACCGAATAGCGCACGCCGACGCAACGCTTGCCTTCCAATATCAGCGATTCGCCCATTGCATCGGTTTCAATGGTCAGGTTCGGACGGCTGCGCGCGGGGTCGAGATAACAATAGGCCGTACTCATCCGCCGGCCCTTATTGATCGTCGCCTGCGTCATGGCGATGCCTTCCTGATCGCCACCGTTATAATCAGGATTATATTTAACGCCGATCTTGTCCGCCGACTGGATGATTTTGTCGAATAGCGGGCTGAGTTTGGGGGAATCGGTAACCTTCAGAAGTCCGTCGCGGCCGCGAAACTCATCCGACCCACCATCATAGGATTCCATCTGCTTGAACAGAGGCAGGATATCGTCGTAGCTCCAGCCGCGATTGCCGAGCTGCGCCCAATGATCGTAATCCTGGCGCTGACCGCGCACGAAGACCATGCCGTTGATCGAGCTCGATCCGCCCAGCATCTTACCGCGCGGCACTTCGATATTGCGCTGACCACTGCCTTCGTCGGCTTCGGCGCTGTAGCACCAATTGACCGCCGGATTGTCGATCAGTTTGGCGACGCCAGCGGGGATGCGGGACCAGATATATCCGGATCCGGCTGTGCCTGCCTCCAGACACAGCACTCGATATTCGCCGTTCGCACTCAGCCGGTTAGCCACGACCGATCCGGCCGAACCGGCTCCGACGACAATATAATCATAAGTATGCGCTTCCATGGCTCTCCCCGCCCCGTTTCCCCTGGGATTCGTCACGAAAGGATAGGTCTCGGCATAACCCGAGTCAAAACTGCCCGTCGAAGACTGGAAACCTAGCCGAATTACCCGCCGCCGGAGAGATAGTCGTTGATGTCGATCTCATCGATCTGTTCGGGAGCAAGAAAAGTGTCGGCATACTCGCGCCATACGCCGGAAGTCAGGAACAGGTCGAACAGCGCCGGGTCAATATGGTCGTCATTGCGCATGAAGCCCATGATGCGAACGCATTCGCTCAGCTTCTTCGCCTGTTTATAAGGGCGGTCAGCAGAGGTCAGCGCCTCGAAAATATCGGCTATCGCCATCATGCGCGCCGGCAAGGACATCTCATCCCGTGTCAAGCCCGCGGGATAACCCGTACCGTCCATTTTCTCGTGATGGCCGCCGGCATACTCGGGAATTCGCTTGAGCTGTTTGGGAAACGGCAACTGATTGAGCATATCGATGGTAACGACGATATGGTCGTTGATTTTGTTGCGCTCCTCCGCCGTCAATGTGCCGCGCCTGATCGAAAAATTATAGATCTCGCCAAGGTCGTACTGCCCTGTCTTGTGGTCGGACCGGTCATCCAGCAAACGTTCCTCGGATGGCTCGCTATAATCAGTCGAATCATCCAGCCGGCTTGCTTCCTCCCAGGAAAGGCCGAGAGAGCGGTCAAAATAGCGCGTCCAGGTCCGCGCGCCGATCTGCCGAACCCGGTCGATTGATTCATCGTCCATGAATTCGCCACCGATATTGGTAGCCGCGAGGAACGCGAAATCCTCTTCGAGCCCACGGCAACGGTCTTCATACGCCGCATCCAGCGTAGCGTGATCGCCTTCGCCCGCAAGTTTCGCTTTGAGACATTCGATTTCGGCATCCCGGCGCAACACTTCGAAGCGCATCCTTATTTCATGGATGCGATTGTAAATCGTTTCCAGCTTGGTCGCCTTGTCGACGACATATTCCGGCGTCGTCACCTTACCGCAATCGTGCAGCCACCCCGCCAAATGAAGCTCGTACCACCCGTCATCATCTAGATCGAAATCCTTGAACGGCGGTTCGTTCGACGCGCAGGCCGCCTTCGCCAACATTTGCGTCAAGGCTGGAACGCGCTGGCAATGCCCTCCCGTGTAGGCGGATTTTTGGTCGATCGCGCCGGCGATCAACTCGATGAAGGAGTCGAGGAGTTCGCGTTGCCCCTGGAACAGCATTTCGTTATCCAGGGCGACGGCGGCCTGACTGGTCAGTGCTTCGATGATTGGTTGGATATCCGGGCTGAACGGCGTCACCTCGTCATCCGCCGTGCGCGCGTTGATCAATTGAAGGACGCCGATGACCAAATCCTGTTTGTTCAGGAGCGGCACGGTCAAAAAACTCATCGAGTGGTAACCGGTACTCTGATCGAACTTGATCGTACCGCTAAAATCGAACGTTTCGGTCTCGTAGGCGTTGGGAATGTTGACGGTCATCTTGTTCAACGCCACCGCGGTCGCCACGTTGGTGTAGTTCGGCGTGCCTTCATCATCATACAACGACAACGGCGGGAAGGGGATTTCCACCCCCGTCGTGCCGCCCATCGCGATGTCGAGCGAATCGTTACGCATGATTGCGAAGGACAACGCCTGATCGTCCTCGGTCATCAAATAAAGCGTGCCACCGTCCGCGTTGGCGACGCGTTTGGTTTCAAGCAGGATCATTTCGAGAAGGCGGTTATGATCGCGCTCGGAAGAGAGCGCGATGCCGAGTTCGATCAGCCGGCGCAGCATCTGGTTCCGCTCCGCCGTTGTAACCGAACCTTGATCCTCGAAATCGTTCATGCAGCCACCCAACTACGCCCCATCACCCTATGGTGACCGGCCAGATCGCACGGAAACTCATGCTCCACTCGAAACCGTAGCAGGGTCCTGATCCATTGCAAATGCCCGAATGCTACTTCGTCGTCGCGACGAATACGCCATCCCAATCCTCGGGCGGCGGGTTTTCGCGGAACTCCGCGATGCGTTCGTCATAGAGCGCATAAAGTTCCTCGATCTCGCCCTTCGTCAGCGTTCGGCATTCCGCGATCAACGCGTCGGACCGGTCCCAATCCTGGGCATAATAGGCCGCCAGCATCGCATCATGTTTTTCCTTAATTGCGACAAATTCAGGCGATGCCGCGTATTCTGCATCGCCTTGCAAGGCGTAAATTTCAACACCCACCGACTGTCCTTTAACCTGAATCAGATCGAGCTTGAGTACCGCGTAGAGACCTTCGGCGGCTTTTGCGGTCGCCGGACCAATGACGATTTTCACGCCATAGTTCTTCGATTGACTTTCGAGCCGCGCGGCGAGGTTTACCGGATCGCCCAAAACGGAATAATCAAAGCGTTGGTCGGAGCCCATATTGCCGACCACGCATTCGCCGGTATTGATGCCCGCGCCGACATTCAGCGGCAGGAACGGCACCCCTTCCGCTTCCGCCTCAAGGCGGCGTTCCTCGTTCAAGACATCCAATGCCTTGAACATCGCCAGGGACGATTCGCATGCATGCAATGCGTGCTCATCATCATCCAAGGGCGCGTTCCAAAATGCCATGATGCAATCGCCCATATACTTATCAATCGTCCCTTTGCGGGCAAGGATGACGTTCGTTAACGGCGTCAACAGCCTGTT
>JAJFJC010000009.1 GCA_021774385.1 Alphaproteobacteria bacterium | reverse complement strand
CCGCTGGGCCCCAAATGGCGGCAATTAGATCGCGGCGAATTTGCGTGGCGGTCTCGCGCGACCGGATACGGATAAGCTTAGCCGGATCTGTTTCCTTGAAATGCGGTGCGATCTCATCGAACACATAAGCGTTCGGCGCCTTGAACCGTTTATAGTAGACACGGACCCAGTCGACATTATGCGTCACGTAATATCCCGCGGCACTCAGGCCCGTGAATATGGCCAGTAAACTTAGCCCAAGATAAGCAAGTTTCTTCATTCTCGGTACGGTACGGCCAGGGCGGTCGTCAGCAATGTTGTCAAAACCATAACGGCGATCCACCAGAATTCCCAAATATCGAAACCAAGAAACCAAATTGGGACCGCTGTCGCAATTGCGGCCAGCGCCGCGGCGGCGTCGGCCCGGTCGTTTAGCCATGCGCTACACAGTGCGGCCAGCGCGAATAGAGCCGCAAACCCCACGGCGCCCGGTAGTCCAAGTTCCAGCCATACCTGAAGGGGTCCGCTATGAGGGTGCGAGGGCAGTCGAATAACTTGATCTATCATCACCCCCGATCGATCCAATAAGTCATAGCGCGTATTGCCTCCGGGAATCGACGGTGACGCGTTGAATCCCCATCCCGCAAGTGGGCGCTCCCCTATCTTTCCGATGGTGAAATTCCAAATATCCAGGCGATGCAGAAGCGGTGCGTCGGGTTTACTGATTGATTCTCGAATGGTCAGGGGATCGAGTACCGGTGCAATGCGCGGCATGAAGGGGGCGATTAAAACGCCGACCGCGACTATGGCGGCGACGAACACATTCGCGCCTCGAGACGTGACCAAAGACGCGCCGAAAAATGCTGTGCCGATCGTTATCCCGATCAAGGCTATCGTGCCCGGCAACGAGAAGGCGGCGATAAATCCGATCACGATTATCCCAACGGAAACTATTGGCATGGAGCGCCAAAAAATCGCGATGATCGGCCAAATGAACAGGAAGAAAACGGCGGAAGATGGCGTTACGGTGGAAAGCGCTGACGTCCTGGGGACGGTATCGACGGCGAAGCTCTTGCTGATTGCTCCCGATGTCGCGGCGTCGATTAAAAACAGCAAAAACCCGGCCGTGACGCCGGCAAGAAGGTAGCGCCTCAACACATGTTTTTCGTGTTCGGCTAGGACGGGACGAAGGGTAAAGCCGGTGACCGCTAAAAGAATGAATGCGACCAGTAACACGCATTTAAGAACCGCGCTTTCGTGATTCACGGTCCAAAACAGAGATAGAACGAGCCACGCCAGGATCACGCCGATGATAATGGCAAGCGGCATAAACAATTGCGCGCCACCGCCATGCCCTGATGTGCGTCGTGTTACCAACGCGGCCAGAACGGCCAGGGTGATTGGGACTATTAGCGAAGGCACGAGAATGCTTGCGGGGGGCGCGAACAATGTGGCCAAACCGAGAATGTGGCCAGAATGAAATTTATGCAGTGACATATTCCGGAACCTACCGCGTCATTCATACCTGATCGATCGAATCGAACAGTGGCAATTGTTGAGAGCAGGGATACAAATTTTTTCGCGCGAGGAACTAGCGCCGTCAATTTTCCTATTTGGGTTTTATCAAGGGCATGCGTTGCGGTCTACCACAACCCGTTTTTATAGTTCCTTTACGGCCACGAACATCTAACCTAAACGATGGAGTCGATATCAATCCGTGCGCCGGAGTTGCTTTGTTTTCACCGCCAGTATGCTTCTATCCGTCACGAGTAAAATGAGAAACGAGGATTCTTTGATCCGCGTTACCTTTGTGCTGCCGTCTTTTGCCGGTGGCGGCGCGGAGCGCGTCGTCCTTACCTTGGCCCGGCATTTGGACCGCACGAAATTTGCGCCGGATTTGATCGTGTTGGACGGCCGTGGCGCCTTGGCGAAGACCGTGCCGGAAAATTTGCCGGTTGCTGACTTGCGGCGCCCCCGTTTACGACAGGCTTGGCCATATCTCGGCGCGATACTTAAGGAAAAGCGAAGCGATGTCGTCATTCCAACGATTAGTCATGTAAATCTCGCCGTTTTGATGCTGCGTGGAAAGTTAGGTCCCAGCACGCGCGTTGTGGCCCGGGAATCGAATACGCCTTCGGCAAGCCTGGGCTCGACAAATTGGCCTCGGCTTTATCACTGGCTCTATCGGCGTTATATCCCGCGGGCCGACACAATTTTATGTCCTTCGAAAAAAGCCGCTTCCGAATTTACCGAGGATTTCGGTGTTCCATCGGGCCGGCTTGCCGTCTTACCACACCCGGTCGATGTCGCCTCGGTGCGCGGTCACGCGGTGGACACTATTCGTGTGCCTGGAACTGGATTTCGTTATGTGGCTGCGGGCCGGATGACTCGGCAAAAAGGATTCGACCGGCTAATCGATTTACTGCCAAATCTACCCAAAGATACCCACATCACGCTCCTTGGCGAAGGCAAGGATCTCGACGCATTGCGTCAGCAAGCAATTCGTCTGAGGGTTGAGAGCCGCGTTGCTTTCCTAGGATTTGTCGCCAATCCGTGGTCGTACTATGCGGGCGCCGATGCATTTCTTCTTCCTTCGCGTTGGGAAGGCATGCCGAATGCGGCGTTGGAGGCACTCGCCGTTGGCGTTCCTGTCGTCGCGCGCGCAGAGGCTGGCGGTATCGTCGAGGTCGCTGCTTTGAGCGACGCCGTTACAATCGCCGACAACGACGAATCCTTCGTGCAGGCGATACGGCGAATGGTACCTCTTTCCGATATAAGGACCCGCCCTTCCTTGTTGCCTGACCAATTTGCACTTGATAGCGTGATGGCGGAATTCGAAGCGCTGTTGACGCGTGTGGTCGCGGAGCCGGTGTTACGCTAGCAGTTTTCCGCGGCAAGGTTCCACAGGACTTCCACCGCGCGGTGCCAGTCCTCCGCATAGCGTTGGCGCGGTTGAAACAACAGGTGCTGGATACCGAGCGCCTGGTATTCCGCCATCAGCCGCCGCATCTCGTCGGCATCGTCTTCGAGTCCGTCCCAGTGCAGCCGCAGCGAGAGCGTGAATGATTCCTCCGGGCGCCCTTCACGTAACTTCGCCAGAAGGGGCGCTAACGCCTCGGGCGTATCGTGTCCGCCATGCCAGCCGTCGCCTTGCTCGATCGCACGACGGATCGCCGCGTCCGAACGCCCGCCAATCCATATCGGAATGTCCCGGCCGGGTTGCGGCATGGTTCGCATATCCGTCAGGCTGGCCGCGATCCTTTTGCCCTCGAAATGAACCGGGTCGTCGTTCCAGCAGGCGCGCAGGAGCGCCAGCGTTTCATCCGTGCGCGCGCCGCGCTCCCGAAACGGGATGCCGAGCGCCTCGAATTCCGGCTCCAGCCATCCGACCGCCGCACCGACGATGAGGCGTCCGCTACTCATCAAATCGAGCGACGCCAGCATCTTTGCGAGTTCAACGGGATGACGCAGAGGCAGCACGAGTACCGACGTCCCGAGTCCGACCCTCTCAGTCGCCGCGGCGGCCCAAGTTAGGGTGACGACCGGCTCGTGAATATACGCCGTCGGCGGGTAGGGCGCTCGTGCGGGAATAGCCAGGTGGTCGCTGACCCAGATATCGGCATAGCCGAGCGCTTCGGCATGTTGCGCCGCTTTGCGCACTGACTCCGGGCTGGCGGCGCGACCGAATTGTGGCAGATGAATTCCGAATTTCATCGGCCGACCCTCAATCCGCGCCTTCGACGACATAGGCGCGGCTTTCGGTCAGGGAAAGCCGAAGCGCGAGCAATTCCGCATAATCGTCAGACTGGTAGAACTCCATCGCCCGGTCGTAACTAGCGAACTTGATAACGACGACGCGGCCGCGCGGCGACTCTCCTTCCAGGGCTTCGAACTTCCCAGCTCGAACAATGAACTCGCCCCCGAATTTCGCTACCACGGCCGGCGTTGCCGCCGTGTAATCCCCGTAACGTTCCGGATCCTTCACATCGATGTCGACAATCAAATAGCCACTTGGCATTTGGGCCTCCCTGAATTTTAAGTATGATCAACTCTATGCGCGGTGCGGGGCAAGGCACAATCCAAACTTCCGTCGTCACTGGCAGCCGTTGAAGGGCTGAGCTTAAGACATCAAAGGATATCAATCTCAAGAAGTCCGCCAACCGATTCGAGTCAAATGACGATGTGCGCTGGATCTTTACTTCAACGTTATCGAATTTGGCAACGAGTAGATTTTAGTCGCACCAGGATTTGCAAAGACTTCATGATGTGGGGCACTGATATCTGTGATTGAATTTGACTTTGTTCGCGACAATTTTTCCGTGTTCGTGCCGTTATGCCGCATTGATCCACCCGTCGACCGATTTAATGTCGTCTGAAACCTCCGATCTATACTACAATATTTGATGTACGTTATTGGCGTGATCTAGACTCGAACTTTAAGTCAAACATGACGGTTTCCTACCTTTGATTCGCTTATGAGTAGCCGTAACTTTATGGACGATTCGGGCGAGCAGCCCACAATTATTCGACGGATCATCGAAACGATAACCGTCGCGGGTATTTATTTTCTGCTTGGAAAGCTGGGGCAGGAACTGGCAATTCCGCCTGGCACGGTAACGCTGGTGTGGCCTCCTTCGGGATTTGCGTTGGCCATGCTGCTCTTGTATGGCCGAAGGATGTGGCTGGGTGTTTTTTGGGGCGCAATGGCCGTAAATACACTAGGTCTTTCCGGTCAAAGCGCCGAGGCGCCCGTCGTTGCGACGGTCGTCATCGGGATCAGCATTGGAATTGGTTCGGTTCTGCAGCCCCTGCTGGGAACGGTTTTGATTCAGCGGTACATCGGTGAAGGCGGCTTACTCGAAAAAGCGAAAAATACGCTCACCTTTGCCGCGATCATACCGGCGATGTGCCTCGTTAGTGCAACGGTAGGGGCCAGTAGCCTGTATTTTGCGGGATTGGTTGACACCGCCCATTTCGCGGAGCTCTGGTTAACATGGTGGTTGGGTGACGGTGTCGGAATACTCATCATAACGCCACTCTTACTCGCCTGGTGCAAGCGATGGAAATTTCCACGAAATTCCAAGAGTTTGCCGATGTTGCTTGTAATCTTTACGATGCTGACAATGTCCGGCCTAGTCAGTTTTGGCGCGCTATTCGGCGAAGAAGGCAATTCCTACCCCCTTCAGTTCCTCGCCTGGCCCTTTCTACTTTGGCTCGCCTTGCGATTTAATGAGCGCGCCGTTACCTCCGGGCTCTTGCTTTTGGCATGCATCGCCATTTGGCAAACGGTCGACGGGCGTGGCCCTTATTACTTAAGCACGCCTTATCTATCCCTACTTCTACTGCAACTGTACATCGTGGTATCGGTGCTGACCGTGACGGTCATTACCGCTTTGGCGAACGAGCGCAATCAGGCCGAAAACGCGATGCAAATCGCCTACAGCCAAGTAGAAGGTAATCTGCGGGAGCGGGAGACTTGGCTCAGTAGTATCCTAAAAAACAGCCCTGTATATGTCGCTTTGCGAGATATACAGGGGCGGTACTTGGCGGTCAGCCGGAACTACCCGGCACTCCTGGGGATGCGTGAGGATGAGTTGATTGGCCGGACCAACGAAGATGTATTGCCACGGCGCATCGCGGAAATCTTGGTACCGGCCGACAAGCAAGTGCTCGATACAGGCCTATCCGTCCAACGGCAACTCCATCAAAGAGTCAACGGGAGCGACCGTCATTTTATGAGCGAAAGGTTCCCGCTGGAAGACGCCGATGGCAGAATCACCGGTATTTGTGGGATTTCAAGCGACATAACCGAAATTAAGAAAGTGCAGGAAGGATTGGGTCAGGCCCAGAAGATGGAAGCCGTGGGTCAACTGACAGGCGGGATTGCGCACGATTTCAATAATATTCTTGCCGTTATTCAGGGCAACGCGGAGCTATTCTCCCCGGAGGCCAAGAATGAAAATGCCCAAGTGCAAGCAATTCTGCGTGCCACGCAGAGAGGCGCGGAATTAAGCCAAAGACTGTTGGCATTTTCGCGCCGGCAACAATTGCGGCCGCAACCACTCGACCTGGCCAAGCTGGTACTTGGCATGACGGACCTGTTGACGCGGACCCTGGGCGCAACCATCGATATCGAAACCATCGCGACGGCGGGTATCCTTCCCGTCATGGCCGATTCAGGGCAGGTTGAGAATGCACTTTTGAATTTGGCTATCAATGCCCGCGACGCCATGCCCGATGGCGGAAAATTGACGATCGAATGCCACAATGTCCATTTGGACGGTTCCTATGTTGCCCTCAATCCGGAAGCCAAGGAGGGCCACTACGGAGTTCTCACGGTAACCGATGATGGCTCGGGAATGCCGGCCGACGTCAAGGCGCAGGTATTTGAACCGTTCTTCACGACCAAGGAAGTAGGACGGGGTTCCGGGCTCGGCCTTTCCATGGTCTATGGTTTCGCCAAACAGTCGGGCGGCCACGTCGATATTTATAGTGAAGAAGGAAAAGGCACGACGGTAAAGCTCTATCTACCATGCGCCGAAGAAAACGCCGCGTTGGAGAAATCCGAGCCATCTAGTGATCTTCCCAAAGGCGGGGGCGAGACGATCCTGGTAATCGAAGATGATGAAAACGTCCGCGAAATGGCCTGCGGCATGTTGGAGCGGCTGGGTTATCAAGTGACCGCTGCCGTCGACGCAGCTGATGCTCGGCCCAAATTGGCGCAAGAAGATGACTTTGATTTGGTGCTATCCGACGTGGTGCTGCCAGGTGGTGTGAGCGGCCCAGAATTCGCTGACGAAGTGCGTCGGGATTATCCAAATCTACCAATCATCTTCATGTCGGGATATCCGGCTGAAGCGGCGATGCGCAATGGTTTCGTTGGCTCCGACCGGGTCCTCCTCAACAAACCATTTAATATGGCGCAACTGGCTCAGGCACTAAACGCAGCCCTCGGCAAATAAGTTTTTCGTTCGCCAGTGCTGCCAGCTTTATTCAGAATAGAAAGCAAGATGGGTACAATTCGAAGGTAAGCGGACATGTGATTCATCTTCTGATGTTCAATATGCCGAATACCATGCTCAAAACATCGAGAAATCATACGGATGACTGAAACATTCCCCGACAGCGCCCGTGTCGTCGTCATCGGTGGCGGGGTCATGGGGTGCAGCACCGCCTATCACCTCGCCAAGGCCGGCTGCCGCGATGTCGTGCTGCTGGAGCGTAAGCAGCTGACCAGCGGGACGAGCTGGCATTCGGCGGCGCAGGTTCGGGCCTTGCGATCGAGCGAGAACCTGACGCGGATGATCCAATACAGTGCCGAGCTGTATTCGAGCCTCGAAGCGGAGACCGGGCAATCCACGGGCTGGCTCAAGACGGGAAGCCTCAGCCTCGCCACGAACGAGGAACGCTTTACCCATATCAAGCGCCAGGCGTCGCTGGCGCGTTTGTTCGGTGTGGAGGCCGAAATCGTGTCACCGGAAGAGGCGGGACGGATCTGGCCGATGATCCGGACAGACGATCTGGTCGGCGCGGTCTGGTCGCCGGAGGACGGTCGCGTCAATCCGAGCGATCTTTGCGCGGCACTAGCCAAGGGCGCGCGGGCGCACGGTGCGACAATTGTCGAGGATGCACCAGTAACGGGCTTCACGGTGCGCAATGGGCGCGTGACCGGTGTTGAAACCGAACGGGGGTCCATCGCTTGTGAGGCAGTGGCGTTGTGCGCCGGGCTGTGGAGTCATTCCATCGCGGAACTCGCCGGGGTGGCCGCACCGCTGCATGCTTGCGAACATTTTTATCTGCTGACCCAGCCGATGGAAGAAGTAACGGGTCACCTGCCGACCCTCGGTGATCATGACGCGCATCTCTATTTGCGCGACGATGTCGGCGGGCTGCTGGTCGGCAGTTTCGAGCCGCATGCGCGTGCCATCGGGCTCGACAAATTACCGAAGGATTTCGCCTTCGACCTGCTGGCCGAGGACTGGGATCACTTCGAGCCGATGTTGAAGAATGGCATTCATCGCATCCCCGCCTTGGAGAAAGCCGAAGCACGCATGCTACTGAACGGACCGGAGAGTTTCACGCCGGACGGAAGGTTCCTGCTCGGCGAGTCGCCCGAACTGCGCGGTTTCTTCCTCGGTTGCGGCATGAATTCAGCCGGCATGGCAAGTAGTGGCGGGGCCGGCCGTTGGCTCGCGGAATGGATCCTGGCCGGCGAACCAACTTTGGATCTTTGGCCCGTGGACATCCGGCGTCTTGCACCGTTTCACAATAATATGAAATTGCTCCGCGAGCGCGCCCCGGAAGTTCTGGCGACACACTATGTGACCGAAGCGCCGCACCGCGAATTCGAGACGGCGCGCGACGTGTGGCTCGGGCCGCTGCATAACGAGCAGGCCAAGCGGGGGGCGCATTTTGGCACCCGCATGGGCTGGGAACGGCCACTGTTCTTCGCTCCCGAAGAGGCTTCGTTGGATATGACGCCAACCTTCGGGCGGCCGGCTTTCTTCGACCTCGTCGCGCAAGAGCACAAGGCGGCGCGCGAAACCGTCGCCCTGTTCGATCAGACGAGCTATGGCAAATTACGTGTTTACGGCAAGGATGCGGAGGCACTTCTGCAACGATTATGCGCCAACGACATGGCTGTGCCAGTGGGCCATGTCGTCTATACGGGAATGCTGAATGCGCGCGGTGGATACGAGTCCGACTGCACCGTGTCCCGGCTGGCGGAGGACGAATACTTGATCGTTACCGGCGCGGCGCAACCAGTGCGCGATAAGGAGTGGATCCACCGCAACATGACCGATGGCGAAGACGTTCAAGTCAGTGACATGACGGGCGCCTATGCCATCGTAGCGCTTGCCGGGCCGAATTCGCGCAGGCTGATATCCGCGGCCCTTAGGGAAGAATTCACCCTCACTGATAATCCCTACATGCGATGGATGGATTTGGAATTTGAAAGCTGCTGCCCCGCCCGCGCGGCACGCCTGTCTTACGCGGGGGAGTTGGGTTGGGAATTCACCGTGGAGACAAGATTCGCCACCGCCATATTTCAATATTTATCGAATCATGAGGAGAAATTCGGCCTACGGCACGCCGGGTCGATTGCGATGACCGGCCTGCGTTTGGAAAAGGCCTATCGCGCCTGGGGACACGAATTAACGCCGGAGGTGACGCCGCTCGAAGCCGGGCTAGGCTTCGCGGCGAAAATCGATTCGGATACGCCGTTCATCGGCCAGGACGCCCTAAAGCGACAGCGCGACGAAGGTCTGCGCAAACGGATCGTATCTTTCACCCTCGACAATCCGGACGCGCTGGCGATTGGGGGCGAACCGATTGTCTGGAACGGCGGGTTTGTCGGTCAAATCAGCAGTGCGGCATACGGGCATACGGTCGGACGCACCGTCGCGCTCGGCTTGGTAACGGCCAACGGCGGCAGCGTCGACGACATGGTCGCGGCCGGCGGCTTCGAGATCGAAATCGCCTCCGAGCGTTTCGCGGCAACGGCGAGCTTCCGCGCACCCTATGACCCGGCCGGCGATCGGATACGCGGACGATCCGGCGAATGAAGGCCGTGTCGTGCGCGTAACAGGGCTGTGGCGTTATCCGGTCAAGTCGATGTTGGGTGAGCGTTGCAAGATGTTGGAACTGGACTCGCGGGGCGTCATGGATGACCGCCGGTATGCGGTTCGCGACGCCAACGGAAAGTTCGGCAGCGGAAAGAATACGAGGCGGTTTCGCAAGATCGACGGGCTGTATGGATTTTCAGCGGTTTATTCGGATGGAATTCCGGTTATGACGTTCCCCGATGGCTCGACGAAGCGGGGTGACGATGAAGACATCGACGCGGCGTTGAGCGATGCCTTGGGGTAGGCTGTAACGCTGGCGCGTGAAGCATCGATCCCCCACTTTGACGCGGGGCCGGTCCATCTTCTGACGTCAGGGTCCTTGAATTGGTTAAAGAATCGATTGCCGAATTCCATCATCGACGCGCGACGGTTCCGCCCTAATATCGTTGTCGAGACGCAAGACAACAAAC
>JAJFJC010000080.1 GCA_021774385.1 Alphaproteobacteria bacterium | reverse complement strand
GGTCTCCCGCATCGACCCGGACTTCGGCCACACATAGAATTCTGCCAATGCACGTAGGAAGAAGCATGATCGACTGGTATATCCAGAGAAATTTAATGGGCTCTCTCATACCTGGATTTATCGAGGAACAAGCCAATCGTTGATCGCTTGACCATCACCGGCGGCGAGGCTCTGCGCGTAAGCGGGCTAGACGGGTTGCGGGCATTGGCCGCGCTTGCCGTGTTCGGCGTGCACTTCAATCAACTCGTTCAGTTCGACAAGCAGATAGGCCCGTTCGATTTCTACCGGCTCCTGGCGAACGGTGAGGCCGGAGTCTCGCTGTTTTTCACGCTCAGCGGGTTCCTGCTCGCGCTGCCATTTTGGCGGTCGTTGCGGTCCGGACAGCGTTTGCCGGCTACAACGGTCTATGCGGCTCGACGCGCGGCGCGCATTCTTCCCGCCTATTACCTGGCCCTGACAGTTCTGATTTTTGCATCCGGTTATTGGCGTTTCAGTGAAGCGCTGCCCGATATCTTTCTGCATTACGGTTTTCTGTTCAATTTTACCGAGTTTTCGATATTCAGCATCAATCCGCCCTTCTGGACGCTGGCGGTCGAGCTTCAATTCTACGCCGTGCTGCCGGTGATCTTTTGGGCGATCCGCGGCCTTGGCGAATCTCGAGCCGCGGGCGCCATCATGACCCTCTGCGTCGTGGCCTATTGTGCCAATTATGCATTGATCCAGTCCGTTTCCGCCATCGTGGACTGGCCGCTCGACCCGAGGTTGGCATGGATTCGCCCGTCAGGAGCCGTGTTGACCCACTCTATCCTTGCGCACTTACCGCATTTTCTGATCGGAGTCTTAGCGGGACCGCTTTGCATAAAGCTGCAACGCGCGGGCGGCGGCGGGAACAGCTTAATTCGGCGAACCAGCGAGGCGGTGTTCTGGTGCGCTTTGGTTGCGGTAATCGCTATTCTGGGTACCGAGTTGGAGGATATGATCGATATCCCTTACGGGCGTTATGTATTTCCCGTCGTGCCGCTGCTACTGGCGGCGGCGATGGTGGCGGCGCCCAACACGCGCGTCGCGGCGGCCTGCCTCGAAGGGTTTCCGCTGCGCCGCCTCGGCGTCATATCCTACGGTATTTATATCTGGCACTTTCCGTGTCTGAACGTGATCTACGGATATATGCGGGAATATGGCATCCAACCGGAAGCCTACCGAACCGGGTTCGCCGTGTTGGGCCTGTTGCTCACGGTGGCGGTCGCCACGGTTTCATATTTCACCCTGGAGAAACCCGTGCTGCGCGTCGTGCGGCGGATCACTGAAAGAAAACCATAGGCGATCGAATTTAGCGAACCGGGAGCGACCGGACCTCCGAAGAGGCCCGGCGCCAATGTCCCTTAACTTTCGGAAGGGAATATACCCTGCAGTGCAATAATGTAATTGAGGCCAAGGAACGGCTGCATGAGGCCGAAGGATTGGCCACCCCCTGTGTTGCCAATGGTGACGGCGACATTGCCGGCCTTCATGACCACATTGGCGGCTGCTCCTGTGTCGTAGATATTGGTGCGGTTCTTTTTTGCATGCCGAGCATCTGTCGGATCCGACGTGTTGCCCGTGCCGCCGGAGGCTTGCACGGTACCGATTGCCGAGTGGGTATGCACCGGCATCTGCGGGATCGTGAGTACATGATTGTTTGCACCGCCTCTCTGGCCCAACTGGATCGGTTGCAATCCAGGGCCGGAACCCTGGTGTACCGGGACTCGGCCGCGCAGGTCGGGCAGTGCGAAAGTCGTTTCGCCGTCGCCGCCATATATCGTACCGATAAGCGAAAACACCGCCGTATTCTGCGAAATCGGCAATAGCTGGCCATCGCATTTCGCAAATCCGGACGGTGCGAAATTTCCGGCGAAAATTCGAATTTCCGCCAGGAACGGTTCACTAGCCACCGCCTCGCGGGGTTGAAAGGCTATTGCCGATCCAATCGCCGCCGTTACCGCGAGCATCGCAAAGGATTTTTTAGCGATCCCAAATTGTCTTCTCATCGGTCGTTCCTCCCTCTCTCATATTTAAACAGTTCGTTGGTGATCATCCTGGAAATCTGGTTCCTTCTGATGGTTGTTGTTGGTATCCGGCTCACTCTCTGCGGTCACCGTCTTCCGAGCGCGTTCTCGGCCTCGCGGCGGACCGTGTCATCTTCGTCGTTGGCGGCGGATTCGAGGAAAGCCCGCGCCGCCGTTGTACGCCGCAACGACAAGGCCAATGTCGCGAGGCGCCGGGCTTCGGGATCCGGGTTGCCGATCACAATGCGTCCTAGTGAGAGCGTCGCCGCCTGGCCGTCTATGTGACCAAGCGCCTCAATCACGTGCCCGAGTATGATTTCGTCCTCTTCCCGCGCTGCGAACCGCTCCAACATGGTTATCGCTTCCGCGTTTCCGGACCGCGCCAGTTTGTCGAAGGCGGCAATTCGCCGCGCCGGGGATGTCTGGTCCGGCGCCTCCAACGCGTTGGAGAGGATACGGAGCGCCGATTGGATCTCCGCCAGAGTCGGTTCCGGACCAATGCCGAAACCGGCCGCCGCCATGACATCGATCTCCGCGAGGGAGCCAGAACGCCCCGCCACAATGGGATAGTGGATCATTTTCAAGGAATGTTGACCAACCAACCACCGTAGGGCTGGAACAAGAGCCGTATTTTCAAATGAGAAGTTTACGGGTTCGCTGAGATCCCCACTCAAACGGGTCTCGAAACCTACCTCATCGCCGATAGCATATAGGACGTCGGCGAGCGATGCATCGCGTGCGGTGAGGGATAAGGAGCCATTGCTATAGGTGACTTCGATGACGGTTTGCGTCGCTTTCGAGCGTTCCTCCGCCGCATCGAGGGTACCGGTGGCCAGCATTAGCAACGCCACCGTAACCAAGCTGAGTATCGGATTTCGTTGCGGTGTCATGGCGTGTATTCGTCCTGCATCACCGTGCGGGATACTTGGCCAAATGTTCCGCGACTTTTATTTCAAGGTCCGGTGCCCAGCTCTGCGGCATGATTTCCCCGATCTTTGCCAGCCATTTTTGGATCTCGGGAAATTCGTTTTTGTCGGTGGACCGCGCCTTGGCGGCGGACAACCACAAAAAGGCCTTCGCCAGATTCTTCGCTGTCGGCATTTGCGTCTCCGGATCGGGCGGTGCGGCGAAGTAAAGATCACCGGTAATGAAATACGCGCGGACGTAACCTCGGCTCGCTGCCAGTTCGAACCAGTATCGGGCATCTTCGAGCCGCTTCGGACCCGCCGAACCCTCGCGCAGGATGGTGCCAATCAAGTAAGGCGCTTCGGCGGAATTCCGCTGCGACGCCTGTTCGAACCAGGAAACCGCCGCCTGATAATCCTTCTTGCCCCTAACGCCCTGAAGATGGGACCGGCCCAGCGTCATCATCGACGCGACATGTCCTTTCTGTGCCGCCTGTTGACAGAGAGCGAGGCCTTTGGCCGGGTCCTTGGCGACGCCGTTTCCGGCGATATAAAGTCTGCCGAGCGCACATAGAGACGAGAAATGTCCATAATTGGCGGCCTGTTCGTACCATTTGACCGCTTGCGCCGGATCCGGCGGCACGTGCGTACCGGAAACCAAACAATCGGCGAGATAGTGCGCGGAGGCCGGTATTTTACCCGCCGCCGCCTTTTCGTGCCATCGGCAGGCAGACACCAAATCAACCGCCCGGCCCCAGCCCATCTGATAGAACATCGCCATGGTGAATTGGGCTAGAGGATTACCCTCATCCGCAAAACCCTTGTACTGAACATAGGCCTTGTCGTAATCGCCGGCTGACAGGGCGGCCTGTGCGTGGCGCAGTTCCTTGGCATTGTCGGCCGCGGCTGTAATCGGAGCGGACAGGGCGAGAAGGCCTGAAACCGCGGCTACAATGAAAAAGTATCCCGACTTCACGATAACACCACCTTACTCACTATGTCAGGAAAGGTTCGGCCCCCTTGGCCGGGGTCGAACCGACCGCGCTTAGTCTCTGGAGGGGAAAATGCCCACCAAAGCGATGATGTAATTGACGGCGAGGAAGGGCTGCACGTTATTGACCGCTTGGCCACCGCCGGTATTGGCCGTTGTAACAGATGCGCTGTTCATCGTGACATCAGCTGGTGCGCTGTTGCTATAGATATTGGTGCGATTTTTTTTGGCCAACACGCCGCCGGCGGGATCCGCCACATTCCCAGCGCCACTGGCGGCGTGTAACGTCGCGGCGTGGTTATGCGCCGGCAAGTTGGGGACAATCAGCGTATTGGTTTCCGCGCCACCTTTCTCTCCCAAGCGTCTCGTCGTCAACCCCGGGCCGCTGCCCGGGTGCATCGCGACCCGTCCGCGCAGGCCGGGGAGCCCGAAAGTCGTCCGGCCATCGCCGCCAAACGTCGTGCCCAAAATAGCAAACAACGCCTGGTTTGAGGAGATCGCCAGCAGTTGGCCGTCGCAGAGAGCCCAACCACGCGGCGCGAAGTTACCGCCGAACATAATGATTTGTCCAAGGAACGGCTCGCTGGCCCGGGCTTCGCCGGGTTGCAGGGCAATGGACGCCCCGATTGCCGCGATGGCGGCGAAGGTGTTTGTAAGTTTTCTGGGCATATTCAGCATCGATTTATCCTCCCGTAGGGAATTGCAGTCGCGTCGATCTGGGAAAACCGGACTTCCCGTGCGGCCCGGTTTTCCCACGGACTAGTTTCTGGAGGGGAATACGCCCACCAACGCGATGATATGGTTTATGCCCAGGAAGGGTTGCACGTTGTTAACCGGCAGGTTGCCGCCGGTATTGGCCGTTGTAACAGACGCGTTGTTCATCGTGACGTCGGCTGGTGCACTGTTGCTATAGATATTGGTGCGGTTCTTTTTTGCCAGCACGCTGCCTGCGGGATCCGCCACATTCCCAGCGCCGCTAGCGGCGTGCAACGTCGCGGCGTGGTTATGCGCCGGCAAGTTGGGGACAATCAGCGTATTGGTTTCGCTTCCGCCTTTCTCTCCCAGGCGTCTCGTCGTCAAGCCCGGACCACTCCCAGGGTGCATCGCAACGCGTCCGCGCAGGTCGGGAAGCGCGAAATCAACCCGGCCATCGCCGCCATATGTCGTGCCAAGAAGGGAGAACAGGGCGGTATTCTGGGCGATAGGCAGAAGTTGACCATCGCAAAAGGCCCAGCCGCGCGGCGCGAAATTACCGCCGAACATGATAATTTCCGCGATGAACGGATCTGCAGCCTGTGCTTCCTTTGGCTGCAACGCAACCGCGGATCCTAGTGCCGCCACCGTGGCGAGGATCGCAACGGATTTTCTCGATCTAACGAATAGATTTCGCATTTCTTGACTACCCCCTTGTTTTAGGCCTGATGAACGGATTGTCGATTCAAAGTCCGTTCTGAAATTAGAGTCCTTTCGCAATAACCCCGTGTGTCGCACCGCCGGGCCGCCGGACGATATTGGACTCCATCCGTGCGGCCGCGCGCGGTTTCCTACCAGCCGCGCTTTGCGCGCCGGCGCCGTATTGCGCCAAGGCCGAGCAAGCCCGTTCCGAACAGCAACATCGTCGCTGGCTCCGGCACCTGCGGCTCCGGCTCCGGGGTCGTGTCATTCACGACGGCTTCGATACTGAGAAAGGCGCTGAAATCGACCGCGGCGGTTCCGTCAGGGACGAAAGCTTCGATGACTAATGTGCCGTCGAGCGTCTCGGTAGCACCGGGCGCGAAAGTGATGTCGAACGTGGGTGTGCCACTGTCGGTTAGGGCGTCGCCAAAGGTGAGAGGATCGTCACCGTTTTTCGCGTCGCCGTTCAAGGTATCGGAGAGAAGGTCGGTAAAGAACAGTTCCACAAGGGATGTGTCGAGGATGGTAAATTCCGAATCCGCGGCCGCATCAGCACCGTCGGCATTGGCTGCATTCGAAAAATCAACCTTGAAGGTTACCGTATAGGTGTCCGTCGCGGAGGTGTTTGTTAGACTGATCGCGAGATCGATTGCCATAAAATAATCGTCGTCGATATCCCCGCTCGTACCCGTGCTCGTGGTGGTTGCCGAAGCGCCAACACCGTGGCCGATGTCGGTTAGGGCGTCCGATACGGGATCGGACCCCGTGACCGTGAGACCACTATAGGTACTGAACGGGGTCGCCGAGCTTCCGGTAACGCCGAAATCGCCCGATCCCGAGGAGGCACCATCAAAAAACGCGGTGCCGGCATCGAAATCAGCGCTGCCTGTGACCGTCAGATCCGTACTGAACGCCACCGCGTGCCCGTCGCTTGCGCCCATAAAGAGGAACGATGCGCCGAGCAGCGCAACGCCCAGGCTTCGTCCTAATGTTTTCGTCCGGAAATCCATCATGTAATTGTCTCCCCCTAGTGACGCTCTTGGACGCCACGTGCTGTCGCGAGTGGAACGATTTGTTAATTTAAATATTTGCAAATTCCGCGCCAAAATTAGAAAATTATTTAGGATCAAATACTTACTAAAGTACCGCTTTCTTTCTTTCGAAAAAATTTGTAAAGAATTCCGACGTTTTATCGCATTCTCAGTTTAAAATTTTTCGCGAAATCCATAAAACATTCTTTAAATCAATAGATTACCAGATATCGGATAGTTTTTTACTTTTGTAAAGAATTCCGACATAGGAATTTTGGGCAGGTATTTCGCTTCATAATAGTGGTATTTTAATACCCTCGCCAATATCCTGAAAAGTTAGTCAGTATTTCTCTCAATTGGACGTTTAAGTTCGCTCCTACGACGATCGAACCAGCGCGTCGGGCGTGGCGTTCTAGGGCCGCATTTGGACCTGCGCCAATCGACGGGGCATAGAGAGGGTTGTTGGAAACGAGGCTGGTAATTGGCGCTGATTAGTAAGCGTTTGGAGAACCCGCCCTATTTGGAAGCGATTTTTTCTGCGAATGTTTTCGCCTGATAGAGGGCGTTGGTGTCCACTATCGCTGGTGGACACTATGTAGGCTTAACGATGTCGAAGAAGCGACGATTGCGGC
>JAJFJC010000079.1 GCA_021774385.1 Alphaproteobacteria bacterium | reverse complement strand
TCTTTTTGTTCGAAACTTTGAGAATTTCCGGATGGTCCGGGAGGAGAAACTGATCGAATACGTGCCCGGACAGATCACCGAACCGACGGCTGAAGGCAATATGCTGTTCGGGCGTCAGGTGTTGGTCTCGGATGACAAGGACCTGATAGTCAAGGTGCGCCCTGTGTATCGCCGCGAACATATCGTCGGAGAGTGGTTGGGCTAGGTCCAGTCCGACAATTTCCGCGCCGAGCGCGTCCGAGAGCTGATTAACTTCAAACAAGGCTTCCTCCCTGATCTCCATCGCGAATGGAGTCTATTCTGCGATTGTGCTTTAGGGAGTTCAAGAGCCGTATTAAATGCGTTGAAGAAATCGACACCGGCCAACGTCATGCCGTCTCGTATATGCGATCAACTATCGCGGCGGCGATCTCGTCGACCTTACCGGTTGGCGCGAGGCAGGTCCCTGCCGCGGCATGTCCGCCGCCGCCAAAATCAAGCAAAATGCCGCCGAGGTTGGCGTTCGACGTTCTCTTTAAAATCGACTTGCCGACCGCGATCGTCACAGTTTCGTCATCGCGATTGGGGATCAGCATCATCGACATGTTGCATTCCGGATTCAGCGCATAGACCGTAAACCGGTTTCCGGCAAAAATTTTCTCTTCGCCCCGAAAATCCACGATCGCGATATTTTCCGAAAGTGTCGTACGGCGGCGCAATTGTAGTTCGTAATGTTCTTCGTTTTTCCAAAAGACGGCGACACGCTCGGCAACGTCGGGGATCTTCAATAATTCTTCGACGGGATGATGGCGGCAATACACCATCATGTCTTCTAGAAACCGGTCGTTCGCGACACTAAACGTGGCCGCGTTGTTTAGCCCAGTACGTGGATCGAGGATAAAGTTAATTAGAACCCAGCCATCTGGGGAAAGAATATCTTGTTCATCGAACTGGGCCGAATCGGCCTTGTCGACGGCGTTAATGAGATCTGGCGATATTTTTGGAAAGGCGTTCGCGCCGCCATAATGCGCGTAAATGACACGCGCGGCGGAGGGAGCCAATGGGTCGATGGTAAGGTTCGTTTGCGCGCCGACCCGTCGCACTTCGCTCGAATGATGGTCGAAGCAATGATGAACGCCAGGTACATAGGGCAGGTTTGCCGTAATATCGTTCGGCCGAACAAGGAATTCGCCGGTTTGCATCTCTCTCGGTTCCGCGAAAACCACGCTATCGATTAAGTCGAGTTCGAGGAATAGTCCGCCACAGACGACGCCGTCGAAATCCGCTCGCGTAATCAAGCGGTGTTTTGTTGCCGCCATGTGTCTCTTCTCCTAATCGCGTGCTGGATAGCGCTTGAGAGTTCATAAATTGCTATAACGGTTTAAATTCATTGAAAATCTCCTAACAAGGGTATGGTTCCGACGAAAGCGGAGAAATGTAGTGCGCCGTTCGATCCTGATTATTCCGGTTATGCTATTTGTTTTGGCCGGATCCGTGTTTGCACAAGACCTGAAGAAGGGATTGGCGGCCTACAAACGGGGTGACTATAAGACGGCGATCGAGCAGTGGCGCCCTTTAGCCGAAGCCGGCCATGCGGGCGCGCAATACAATCTTGGTTTCAACTATGTGCAGGGTAAGGGGGTCCCCAAGGATTTGGTGCAGGCCTATTTTTGGTTTGATCTCGCGGCGCGGCAGAATAGGGGAATTGCAAAACAGCTTCGGGACGGCATCGGCAAAAAGATGACGAAAGATCAAATCGCGGCGGCGCACTTGTTAGTCGAGGCGTGGATTGCGGACCGAAAAAAAGCGAAACCGCGTAAGGTTCGCCCAAATTGAAGATATTGCGCCGTGGTATGAAAAACATCAGAAGCGTTTCGGCAACAAAAGGGGCCGCCTTTGGTTCGTAAGGCAGCCCCTTGATGTATTTGGCTCCGCGGGCAGGACTCGAACCTGCGACAAGGTGGTTAACAGCCACCTGCTCTACCAACTGAGCTACCGCGGATCAGTAGCGCGCGCTTATATCAGACACGCGCGGCCTTGCAAAGGCCCGCTTCGGATCCTTTTGAAACGCCTTTTCGTGGAGGTGCGAGCCGGAATCGAACCGGCGTGCGTGGATTTGCAATCCACTGCCTAACCACTCGGCCATCGCACCATGCACGGCGCGTGATATAGGCCGGCCCAGCAGGGCGGTCAAGTCGGCGGGCTTGCGCATGGCCCGCCGGATTGTCATCGTTACCTGCTGGCGATATAACAGAGGCGTGCCACGGTGTTGCCGTGAGTTTTTGTTGTTGGGAAGTAATCAATAAATTCTAAGAAAATTTCGATGGCCAACGTTGGCTTTTGTATAGGTCCGTAGACGCGAGGAGACATCGCGCGATGAAATTCGAAGAGGCCCGCCGCAACATGTTGGAATGCCAGTTGCGTCCCAATAAAGTTACGGACGAAGCGGTATTGTCGGCCATGGGCGCATTGCCGCGCGAGTTGTTTCTGCCGGAGGCTCTCAGGCCTATCGCCTATGTCGATGATGATATCGAAATAGCGCCTGGGCGCTATATTATGGAGCCCTTTATTTTGGCGAGGCTCATCCAGTCGGCGACACCGCAACCCGAGGATGTCGCACTCGTTGTTGGCGCTGGTTCCGGCTATTCCGCCGCCGTATTGGCGCGGATTTGTGATACCGTGTTTGCGCTGGAAAGCAATATGGAATTGGCGGCATCGACTACCACGCTTCTATCGGATCTCGTTCTGGACAATATTATCGTCGTCGAAGGGGCGCTGGCCGACGGCGTGCCTCAACAAGGACCGTTCAACATCATATTAATAAATGGCGCCATAAGCTCGGTTCCTGATTGTCTAAAGAACCAACTCGCGGAAGGGGGCCGGATGGTCGCCGTTTTAGAAGATGGAAATGGCATGGGCCGTGCAACGCTCGCACGGCGTGACACGACCGGCGTTTCGCAAAGGGTGTTATTCGATGCGGCGATATCGGTCCTGCCTGGATTTGAGAAAGAGGCAGGTTTTGTGTTTTAGTACTGTTTAATGCATATATTTTGTGGTTTATTCGGTTTGATACGACGCCAAGGGTCTGACGCGGCACGGATGTCGGGACGGAACAAATGAGAAGCGCGAAGCCAAAAATCATCGGTTTCGCCGGAGAAGGAAAATTCATGCGGTGGGCATCCGTTATTATATTCGCGGTCGCGATACTATTGGCCAGCGCTCCAGGTCGAGCTAAAGCACAAAGTCTCACCGAAGCACTCGTGCTCGCATACAAAAACAACCCGACTATTCAGGCTCAGCGTGCCCGGCTACGGTCGATTGATGAAGGGGTTTCACAAGCCCTCTCCGGTTGGCGTCCCGATGTGCGATTTAACGCTGATATCGGGAAACTTCGGCGGCGCACGAACAATACGGGTGGATTTGGTGCGGGCAACGATTCCCGTACGACATATTCGGGTGGCTTCCGGGTCACGCAGAATTTGTATGCCGGTGGGCGCACGGAAGCGGAAATACGTCAGACTAAACATGAAGTGAGCGCGGAACGGGCTCGTCTGGCGACCACCGAACAAGAAGTTCTGCTGGATGCCGCAACGGCCTATATGAACGTGTTTCGGGAAGAAGCCGTTCTTCGACTTAATATTAATAATGAGCAGGTTTTGTCGCGCCAATTACAGGCGACTCAAGACCGTTTCAACGTTGGTGAGGTAACGCGCACCGATGTGGCGCAGGCTGAATCACGCCTTGCGCGCGCAACGGCGGAACGAATTCAGGCGGAAGGCGATCTGGAAGTAAGCCGTGCATTTTTCGAACAAATTGTCGGTGTTAAGCCCACCGCAGTGCCAAATCCTGGCTATCCGTCTTCGCTTCCCGTTGAAATTTCCGAAGCCGTGGATCTGGCGCGCGAAGGAAATCCCTCGATTATCAGTGCGACCTTCGATGAGAGGGCGGCACGCGAATTTATCGAGACGGTAAAGGCCGAACTCTTACCATCGGTCGATTTGGTTGGGGAAGCGACGCGCAGCCGAAACCAGGGAACGCCTGATCGTACAGTAGACGACGTAACCGTTACGGCGGAATTGACCGTTCCAATCTATCAGCAGGGCGCGGTTTCTAGCCGCATTCGCGAGGCTATTCAATTGGCGAGCGAGAGTAGGCTTCAGGTCGATGAAGCGCGTCGCGCCGTCATTGAAGATGCCGCCAGTGGTTTCGAAAAATTACTGACAGCGCGGGCAAGTATTCAGTCGCGTGAAGCCGAGGTCCGGGCGGGGAAAATTGCACTTGAGGGAGTCGAGCAGGAAGCGGCCGTCGGTTCACGGACGGTTCTTGATGTGCTGGATGCGGAGCAGGAATTGCTGGATGCGCAAGTTAGCCTCGTGAGAGATCAACGGGACGCTATTGTTGCCAGCTACGAATTACTCGCCGCCGTGGGGAGACTTACCGCGGTCGAGATGGCGTTGCCCGTAGCTTTGTACGACCAGAAGAAAAATTATCTTCGGGTTCGTGATAAATTGTGGGGCTATGACTCCGTTCCGGCTAAACGAGCAAGGCAGAAAGCGGTAAAACAAAGTGCGCCGAAGAAATAGGTGGCGGAGCGGCATCCGTGACACCCATTAATTGGGACGATTTTGATGGGAACTATTCAATTGTTTGATCTGCTGGGCGGGAAGGGCGAGAGATGAGCGACGACGCAGGCCAAGAACCGTCAATGGAAGAAATCCTTGCCTCTATTCGGAAAATTATTTCCGAGGACGGGGAAGAGGGTGAAGAAGGCGAAGAAGGCGCATCGGAAGAGGTTGCGGAAGCAGAGCCGGAACCTGAGCCCGAGCCCGAGCCCGAGCCCGAGCCGGAAGCAGAGCCAGAACCTGAGCCAGAACCCGAGCCCGAGCCCGAGCCCGAGCCCGAGCCCGAGCCCGAGCCCGAGCCCGAGCCGGAACCCGAGCCCGAGCCCGAGCCAATTTTTGAGGAAGACGATGCGCTTGAATTAACCGATGAGTTCGAGCCCGAACCCGCCGACGAAATCGCATTGGTTGACGAAATAATCGAAGACGAGGACATGCTCGTATCAGCGGCGACGACGGCTGCGGGTGCATCAGCCTTTGCGCAACTGTCCGGGGGCACCGATCCGAACATGATGCTGGGGCGAACGGATCGAACGCTCGAAGCATTGGTCAAGGAAGTGATGCGGCCGTTGCTCAGCGCTTGGCTTGAGGCCAATTTGCCGGTTATTGTCGAACGCCTTGTACAGCGCGAAGTCGAGAAAATGTCTAAGAAGTCGTCTAAGGAATGATGGTTGGTTGAGCGGTTTGAAAACTCAACCGACATAAGTAACGAAGCATTTTCAATATTGTAGAAGGGCGTTCAGCAATGCTGGACAAGACTTATCGACCGGGAGCGGTCGAAACTAAACACTATGAGCGCTGGAGCCAGTCCGGCGCTTTCGCGTGTGGGCGGAATGGGGATGCGGAACCATATACGATCGTGATTCCGCCGCCGAATGTGACCGGCAGTCTGCATATTGGGCATGCGCTGAATAACACGTTGCAAGACATACTGATCCGTTACGAGCGCATGCGGGGACGCGACGCACTATGGCAACCGGGTATGGATCACGCCGGTATCGCCACGCAGATGGTGGTGGAGCGCCAATTGGAAGAGGCCGGGTCCTCGCGCAAGGAAATCGGACGCGAAAAATTTCTGGAAACCGTTTGGGATTGGAAGGCAACCTCGGGCGGTACCATTTTGCGCCAACTTCAGAGATTGGGTGCCTCTTGCGACTGGAGTCGCGAACGTTTCACGATGGATGAAGGTTTGAGCGAGGCCGTACGTAAGGTCTTTGTCGATCTCTATAGCGAAGGCCTGATCTACAAGGATCAGCGGTTGGTCAATTGGGATCCAAAGCTACAAACAGCGATCTCCGACCTGGAAGTTCAACAGCAAGAAGTAAACGGCAAACTTTGGTATTTTAAATACCCTGTCGAAGGCGAACCCGATCGTTTCCTTACCGTTGCGACGACACGGCCAGAGACAATGCTGGGCGACACGGCGGTTGCTGTGCATCCGGACGACGAACGCTTTAAGGATCTTGTTGGGAAGTTCTGTACGCTCCCGCTTGTCGGGCGCCAATTGATCATCGTTGCCGATGAGCACGCTGATCCAGAACAAGGGTCAGGTGCGGTGAAGATCACACCGGCGCATGATTTCAATGATTTCGAGGTGGGCCGCCGGCACGAGTTGGAGATGGTTAATATCTTCGACATCGAGGCGCGGATAAACGAGAACGCACCGGAAAAATATCGCGGTATGGACCGGTTCGATGCCCGTGAGATGATCGTTGCCGATATGGATGCGGGAGGCTTTCTCGATCGTGTCGAGGAACAAATGCATACCGTCCCCTATGGTGATCGAGGCGGTGTGCCGATCGAGCCATATCTCACCGATCAATGGTATGTCGATGCCGCGACGTTGGCCAAACCGGCAATCGAGGCGGTCGAACAGGGCAAGGTCAAGTTTGTGCCCGCAAATTGGGATAAGACCTATTTCGAATGGATGCGCAACATCCAGCCGTGGTGTATTTCCCGGCAATTGTGGTGGGGCCATCAGATACCGGCTTGGTACGGTCCGGATGGCGAAATATTCGTTGCTCACAGCGAGGATGAGGCGCATGCGGCGGCGGCGGCTCATTACGGTGCCGCGACGCCGTTGACGCAGGACGAAGATGTGCTCGACACGTGGTTCTCATCGGGTCTGTGGCCGTTCTCGACGTTGGGCTGGCCGGAACAGACACCGGAATTGGCACGTTATTATCCAACCGACGTGTTGGTGACGGGTTTCGACATTATCTTCTTCTGGGTCGCTCGGATGATGATGTTGGGTATCCATTTCATGGGCGATGTCCCGTTTCGTACCGTGTACGTCCACGCGCTGGTACGCGACGCCAGCGGTCAGAAAATGTCAAAATCGAAGGGCAACATCATTGACCCGCTTGAACTGATCGACCAGTTCGGTGGCGATGCGTTGCGCTTTACATTGGCGTCGCTCGCGGCGCCGGGACGGGATATCAAGCTATCCGAGGCACGGGTTGAGGGGTCGCGAAATTTCGCCACGAAGCTTTGGAACGCGGCGCGTTTCTGTGAAATGAATGAGTGTGAGCCCGTTGCGATGTTCGATCCGGGGGCATGCACCCAAACCGTTAATCGTTGGATAGTTGGCGAAGTTGCACGTTGTGCCCGTGAAATTTCCAAGAATATCGAGACCTATCGATTTAATGATGCCGCGCAGACCATTTACCAGTTTATTTGGGGATCGTTTTGCGATTGGTATTTAGAGTTTTCAAAATCGCTGCTGAATAGCGATGACCTCGCGGCACGCGACGAGACACGAGCGGCTACCGGTTGGGCAATGGTCCAACTGCTGCGTATGTTGCATCCGTTCATGCCGTTCATCACCGAAGAATTGTGGACGCGGTTCGGCGATGATGAAGACAGCATGTTGATCCTCGAGGCTTGGCCGGAATTTGAAACGGCACTGGATGATGACTCCTCGCGGGACGAAATGAACTGGGTCATCGGTTTAATTACCGGCGTGCGGTCGGTTCGGGCCGAAATGAATATCCCACCCGGTGCGCGAATTCCGATGTTGTTGACGGGGGCGAGCGAAACAAGCGAAG
>JAJFJC010000078.1 GCA_021774385.1 Alphaproteobacteria bacterium | reverse complement strand
ATGGCGGCCGAGCTCCACTGCCATCGAGCGCGTCAGGCCGATGACACCATGTTTGGCGGTGGTATAGGGACTGGTGTGCGGTGTCGCGCCCAAGCCCTCGGTCGAGGCAATATTGACGATGCGCCCGGCGCCGCTGGCTTTTAGGTAAGGCAGGGCGGCGCGGATCGTGCGGGTATGCGCCCGCAGCAGCACGTCCAGTATATGGTCGAAGATTTCCTCATAACCGTCATCGTCGATCTTGGTATGTTTCGACACGCCGGCATTATTGATCAGTATGTCGAGTCCACCGAAATAATCCGCCACATGTCCGACCACGGTGTCGATGGCGTCGGGATCGCTTAGGTCCAGCACCCAGCCTTCGGCGCTGAGGCCGGCACTCCTGATTTCACCGACGACGCGTTCGACGCCTTCGGCATTGATATCGGTCACCGCGACATGGGCACCTTCATCGGCGAAGAGGTGCGCCGTGGCCCGGCCCATGCCACCCGCCGCCCCGGTAATCAGCGCGACCTTACCGGCGATCGAGCGGCTTAGTTTCGACAGGTTCGCCATTCTTTCCTCCGGACCATGGGCCATTCCGGCGCGGACGTTATGCTAAACGGTTGGGATGCGCTTCACATCGATGGCGGGTCGGCCGATATCACATCGTGGGCCAAGCTGTTGTCGACGCAGGTCTCATACGCGGCCCCCGTTTCAAAGAGCCCGCCGGACAGACCGCTGGCCTTCAAACGGTCGAAACCATCCCGAGGCAGGACCGGGTTTACCCCCCACAATTGGAGTGCCTTGTACCGCGTGATGCAGGCCGAGAGGGTTTCTTGAGGCAAGTCAGGGAAGAATTCGGCGATGGCGGCGGCTATATCCGCATCCCCTGTTTTGTGCAGCCATTTCTGCGTCCGATACAAAGCCCGCGTCATGCTCATCATCTGGTTGCGCTTGGTTTCCAACGTGCCTTGCAAGGTGCTAAGCGTGGTGTAGCTGGTCGCGCCCCGCGTTGCGGCGGCGTACCAGATATGGCCAGCACCCTCGGCGACAAGCTGTTCGGGGAAGGGCTGGAAGAGTTGGATGACGTCCAACTCGCCCGCGCGCAGCGCTGCATCGTTTTCCGCCATGGTGTTGCCTTCGATCCGATTGACCTGGGCGGGGTCCAATCCCGCACGGCGAAGGTCCTCCTGCAAACAGAGCCAGGGTGTGTTCACTTCGGAAACCGATCCGAACCGAACATTCATCATGTCCGTCATCTTAAAGTCGGGCCGGGGCTCGCGTCCGACGATGAAAAAGGGGTCGCGCGTAACGATTTCACAAAAACTGACAACGCCGCAATCGGGCTGCTGGTCGTAGGTATACTGAATACGCATCGGACCGCCCCAGGTGACGTCCGTATCGCCGTCGATCAAACCGCTAACCGTGACCTCGGCACCCGATGTCACCATCGCCACATCGACGCCTTCCGCGCCATAGGCGTCGAGGGCGTGAGCGGCATAAAACGGCGTGTAAAAAACGGCGCGAAATGGCTCGAAGAGCGTCAGGGGCATGACGGGGTGTCCTATCTGGTTATCGCGTTTGCTCGCTGCATTTTAGGCCGGCGCGGGTGCGAATACGAAGGCATCCATCGATTCTTGCGCGGCGGCGCGTCGTTCGTGCCATTTCTGTGGCCCCCCGTAATAGGCCAGGCTGCCCGGTTCGGCTTTTCCTTCGCCGTTGTAATAGGAAACGCAATCGCGAAAAGGCTGAGTATTGATGTCGGCCTGTCGGCAGTGTTCGGCGTACTCTATTTCCGGTTCCTTCTTGATGTCGACGATGCCGCCGCCGCGCTCGCGTAAGGTTGTTAGCATCCACACCACATAGTCGGTATGGGATTCGATGCCACGGGTGAAGTTGAATTGTCCGCCGCCGCCCTGCGGTCCCGACATGATGAATAGGTTGGGAAAGCCGTTGCTATGCAGGCCTAAGAAGGTCTTGGTGCCTTCTTCCTGCCATTTCTGTCGCAATGTCCGCCCATCCCGGCCGACGATCATCTCGAACGTCGCCGTCGCCATCCATTGGAACCCGGTCGCATAAATCAGGACATCCAACGGGTACGCCTTGCCGTCGTGAACAATCCCCTTGGAATTAATCTTGCTCACGCCCAGCGGCGCTGTATCGACCAACGTGACATGCGGCAGATTGAAGGCCGGCAAGAACTCGTCATGAAACGCCGGTCGCTTGCAGCCATACGGATAATAGGGTCTCAGCGCCGCTGCCGTTTTCGGATCCTTGACAGTCGCGTCGACCCGGGCGCGAATTTGCTCCATGATCCTAAAGTTGGTGTTGAGTTGCCTTTTCATCAGCTCCGCGGGCGACAAGACAGTCGTGTGCTTTTTGCGTTTCTTAAAATCGGTGACCTTGCCGGACAGAAAGTCGTCATTGCCCTTCAACGCGGTCCGGCCGGAGGAGATGGTGGCAAGCCGTTCTCGTCGCTTGATTGACCAGTTGGGTTCCTTGGACCAGGCCTCGATCTCTTCCGGTGTCGTTGCACGCTGATCGCGTACATCGATGGAAGAGGGGGTGCGTTGGAACACGTACAGTTCCTTAACGATCTTGGCGATTTCCGGCACCACCTGCACGGCGGTTGCCCCGGAACCGATGATACCGACGCGCTTATCCTTCAGATCGACATTGTAGTCCCACCGCGAGGTATGGAAGGATTCGCCCTGATAGGTTTCCATGCCGTCGATCCGGGCTAGCCTCGGCGTGGTAAGAATGCCGTTTGCAAGGACGACATAGCGGGCGTGCATCTTGTCGCCACGGTCCGTCGTTACCGTCCAGCGGCCCGTACTTTCATCCCAAACCGTCTCGCCGACGGTCGTGTGAAACAGGCAATGGTCATAGAAGCCATATTTTTTCGCGATCTTCTGGCAGTATTCGAGGATCTCGAAGCCCGAGGCGAATTTCATCGTCGGAAAATATTCCATTTCCTCAAGCAAGGGCAGATAGCTGTACGCTTCCACATCGCAGGCGATGCCGGGATAGCGGTTCCAGTACCAGGTGCCGCCGACGTCGCCGCCGCGTTCGCAGAAGCGAACGTCCGTAAAGCCTTCCTTTTGCAACTTGTACCACAACAGAAGACCCGCGAAGCCGGCGCCCACCACGAGGATTTCGCATTCGTCGACCAAGGCTTCCCGTTCGACCGGTGGTTCGGAATAGACATCTTCTAGGTATCGGCTGAACTCGCCTTCCATCGCCATATAGTCGGCCGCACCGACCCGCGATTCCTTGAACTCGCGATACTTGGCCTGCTCCTCGGCGTTGAATGCGGCGCCCGGCGGTGGTGGCGGTAGTGTTTTCAATGCCTCGTCATCGAGCGTCGAATACCCTTTTCCGGCGATCCTGTCGCTGGCCTTGGCGGCACGTGTGTTGAATAGTTTGAGGCCCGTCTCGGGATCGGTTCGGATCGGTGCATTCATTCGGTCATACTTTCGATATCTGTTGGCTGACATTACTATAAGAGTGAAGACCGTTGGGTCTAGGGGATGCGCTGATGACCTCTCGCGGTAGGTCAATCTGATCTGCTAACCTTCCAGGACAAGCTAAGGTAAAGCGGTACGGTTTGTTTTGGAGGTCCCATGGGGAACGACGGTTTTGGCGCCTATAACATCGAAGACCTTCGTCTACGCGCGAAAAAAAGGCTGCCACGCGGAATTTTTGAATATGTTGACCGGGGCGCTGAAGACGAAGTCGCGCTCAGGCATAACACCGCCATCTATCGATCCCTAAAAATCAAGAACCGTGTGTTGGCGGATGTCTCCGAGCGCACGACAGTGACCGAGCTTTTCGGCCATAAATTCGCCATGCCGTTTGGTATTTCGCCAACCGCGTCGGCGGGATTGGTCTGCGAGGGCGGAGAGGTCGGGCTAGCCCGCGCGGCGGCGCGAATGGGCGTGCCCTGCACGGCGGCGACGAGTTCGCTCACACCGATGGAGGAAATTTACGAAGCGGGTGACGGGAATATTTGGTTTCAGCTTTATATGTGGAGCGACATGGATTTGACGGCCCGCTTCGTGGAACGGGTCAAGGCAACCGGGTTCGAGACCATGCTGGTAACGGTGGATGGCCCGGTCCCTTCCAACCGTGAATACAATTACCACAATGGTTTCGCCATGCCGCTGCGGTACTCGCCTAAGCTGATCGCGCAGGTATTGGCGAAGCCCGGCTGGTGTCTGCGCGTATTGGCACCGCAATATCTGAAGCGCGGCCCCTTCAGAAAAGTGAACAATCCCCCTGAATTGGCAAGTAAGCTCACGCAAGTAGAGGTCGAGTCGGCGTACACCAAACCCGCTGCGCAGAATTGGGATGATATCAAGCGCATCCGCGACATGTGGCCGGGAAATTTGCTGGTGAAGGGATTGCAGAGTTCGGAGGACGCGGTAATCGCCGCCGACCTTGGGCTCCAAGGTGTGGTGCTGTCGAACCATGGCGGCCGTTACTTGGATTCCGCGCCGGCGCCGTTGGAAGTGGTTCCGGAGGTAAAGGCCGCCGTCGGTGACCGCATAAAAATCATCATCGACAGCGGCGCTAGGCGGGGCGGCGACATCGTCAAGGCAATAGCGCTCGGCGCCGACATGGTCATGTCCGGCCGTCCGACGCTCTACGGGTCCGCTGTCGCGGGAGAAGCGGGCTCCTATCGCGCGCTGGAAATCTTCCAAACGGAAATGGATCGCGTAATAGCGCAAATTGGCGTCAATGGCATCGACGAACTCGGCCCGCATATATTCTGGAATCCGCCGGACTGGATACCGAAAGGAGTTGTGGCGTCGTAGCGGTCCTTGTGCGAAATCGTGACCGCTTTTCCAGATAGCTAACGAAAAGCGGGGCGGGGTGTATAACTATCCTTGCTCGAATTTTCACGTTGAGGCTTTAACACAGGCGCGTATTTCATGCAGGACTACATCCACATTACCGTCGAGCGCGCGTCGCGCAATTGCGGGGCGTTTATTTCGGGCGTCGATTTGAAAGAGCCGCTTGATGACGCGATTTATCGGGAAATTCATGCCGCGCTGATGCGGCATCAAGTCGTCTTTTTTCGCGACCAGGATGTGTCGCCTCCGGAACAAGCCGCCTTTGCGCGGAATTTTGGTCCGCTGCGTAAGGCACGCCGCTCGGCCTTCGCTTTGAGCAACGAAGCACCGGAGATTTCGGTGATTGTAAATGACCGTGAACACCCGCCTTATATCGATCACTATCACGCCGACGGCATGTTTCGGGCTAAACCGGAATTCGCCTCCCTCCTGAAGGCGGAACAACCACCGGAAATCGGCGGCGATACAATCTTCGTGTCGCTGCCCGCCGCTTGGAACGGCTTGTCCGATGCCGTGCGCGCGGCGCTTGAGGACAAAATCGCGGTTTACGACTTCATGCGCCTGCATTCCTCGCCAGAAAAGGCACGGAACTGGGAAGGGGAGGCGCGGGCCGGGACGATCAAGACGCGGGACGAAAATCCACCCGTTCGTCATCCGCTTGTTCCCAAGCACCCAATAACCGGCGCGCGTTGTCTTTATTTTTCCGAGAGTTTCACTGCGTCAATTCTCGGGGTAACGAAATTTGAAAGTGAAAGTTTGCACGCGCTCCTGACCCGCCATTGCGCGAAGCCGGAGTTCCAATACCGGTTGCAATGGCGTAAGGGCACGATTGCTTTCTGGGATAATCTCGCAAGCCTGCATTACGCCGTCGCCGACTATTGGCCCGACACCCGGATCATGCACCGTCTGACGGTGCTTGAGGACGGCATAGGATCCTCCGAACGGATCGCGGTCGCATAATACGTCTATCATGAGCCCTCACCATCCGGCCTGTTAAGGCATTTGACGGAATACGGCTGAAAATTACTGTTCAGGTCGCGGAAGTCGATTTTCCACACCGATTTGTCATATGTCATTTCCGAGAAGGCCATGGCGCGCCACTGTATTCCTGGTGAATCCGAGATCGTGAAACAACTGTGGTGATCTCGGCATGATATTGGATACAGGAGAGAGCGACGACATGACCCACACGCCGCATGAATTGGCTGAGGAATTTCCCGAATATGCCCAAAAAATCCATGATCTGAAGTTGTCCGACGCACATTTCACGCGTTTGGCGGATGAATATCACGTCCTGAACCGGTCAATTCATCGCGCCGAGAGCGGAACAGAGGCCGTTTCGGACTACACTGAGATCGAAATGCGAAAAAAGAGGATGCGGTTGAAAGACGAAATCGCCAATATTCTCGCTCAAGGCTAAGCCATAAAGTGAAGGGTTATGACAATGTCCGATGTAACGACGGTAAAACGCGCGCTGGAAGACAGGCGCAATGTGTTGAGTACAAAAGCAGAGGAAATCGAAGGTACGTTACGTACACCGGGAAACCCCGACTTCGCGGAACAGGCGACCGAAGCCGAAGGTGACGAAGTACTGGAGGGCCTCGAAAGTTCGGCTCTGCTGGAGATAGCGCAAATTAACGCGGCGCTGGCGCGCATCGAAAATGGAACCTATGGAGAGTGCACGACTTGTGGCGACCCGGTCGGCGAAGATCGGTTGGCGTCGGTGCCCCACGCGGCGCAGTGCATTACTTGCGCGTCGCGGTAGGTGCAATTGTTCAAGGAAAGCATTGGCACGGTCCGTATCGTGCGATGATGCCTCCACTTAGCAGATGTCGCGAGGTG
>JAJFJC010000077.1 GCA_021774385.1 Alphaproteobacteria bacterium | reverse complement strand
AATAATTGACGCATCTGGGCAAGCGTCATCTCGCCCTTGATCCTGATCTTCATCACTGTCTCCGATCTTCGGCAACAGCCGCTCGCCGCCCCGCGCGTGAACGCAACGAGGCGCAACCTTGATCCCGGTTGTGAGAGCGGCGTTCTGACCTCTAAAGGCCAGGCTGCCTATACCTTCAGTATACTACTTATGATTGTTTTATGCAAATTCGGATAGGTGGCTTTGGACTGTCAGTTTGACGCTTCGTTTCTCCGAACCCCAATACCATCAGTCTTTCCCGAGCGACATGGGTAACCGGGAAAGGCCCTAATGGTCAGGGTCTCCGATACGAAGGAAAAACAATCATGTCCAAGCTCATCGCCGCCGCCGATTTGGCTGGCAAATCCATTCCTGAACTACGTGCACTGTTCCGCGCCGCGCATGATGACCTCGTGCGTAGCGAGCCAGGATCGCCCGAACGCCGTCTGGCGTTGGCCAGTCTCGAGAATATCTCCAGGGCACTGGCTGTGGTTCTCGGACCTGCGTAGGCCTCGGTCGATACAGACCGGTTCCAACGAGGTCTTCGCGAGGAGGCATCGGCCGGTTTGCCGTCATCATCAGGATATGACGAATTTTCAGAAATTCGCAGCTCACAATCGTACTGCCATTGGCTTTTCTCGAAAGCAGCTAGAACGCGCGTTGTTGGTGTCTGCCCGGCTGACGAAACGGTATAAAGGAACGGCCTTCGAAGGCTCGTCTCTGGCCCTTTTTGAACGTATGGAGCGTGAACTTGCTCTGTCGGAACAACGGATTTCCATACATGAACGGGCGGACGCTATTTTGAAAGAGCAACCACGATAACGATCCGGCACCTGATTTTTGCAAACATTTTTTCAAACACTTTGATAAACATGCCTTGCCAAACATTCGAAAATAATTATTGTTTACAGTGCATTATAGGGATTTGAATTTTTGGTTTGGCAGATCCCGCCCCAGCCAATTTACTAGACAGCACGAACTAGGCAAGCGGTCTTAGGCCGCGATCGAAAAGATTGTTTTGCCAATCGCCAGTGGGCGTGCTCGGAAAAATGCATCTCATTTAGTAGACCAGTTATAATCAAACAAAAATAAATACAATAAATGCCTACAAATTTGATCAACCCTATTGAACAAAGTTGTATAAATAAACGATATTACAATACATACGGAAATGCGGCGTGAAATTGACAACCGATTCCGAGTAAATTTTGGTAAATTAAAATAAGGGATGATTAAATTGCTCGATACCATGCCGTGCTGCCCGGAAAAGGGAACGAGATATGGCGCGAAAATTCCCGACCGCCGCAAAATAAAATTGATCTATTGAACCCCGATTTATCAATCCTGCGTTAGCCCAAATATGCTTCTCCGTAGATTTTCCCGTGCCGTGGAAACGCGACCTCGGATGCCCGTGCCGATCACTCTGAAATGCGGCCTCCTAGCAATAGGCATTGTTACGAGTGCCATCTTTTCCGCACCCGTTGTCAGCCAAGCAGCGGAAGGCAGATTGGAAGAGCGTGCCTTCGGCGTTTCTTTTGTCGCATTGCCCAAGGATCCCAAAAAATCCTTCGACACAAAGCTTCTAAAGGGCAGCGACGGTTTGAAGAACATCAAGGCCGCTCTGCACCATCTTGTTTCTAAATCGGCATTTAGTGCAAGAAAACTGGAGGAGCTAAAAAATAGCGGCGACGTCACGCTGGTCTATCTGCCAGGCGATGCCCCCAAAAGCGCCGCGACAGGCGAAAACATCGCGGTGTTCCTGCCAGACTTTCTTCCCGAAAGCGCAAATCACCGGAAGTCTTTTCTCGTAGTCATCGGCCGGCACGGCGTGAAATGGCCGGCAAATGAATTGGCCGCGGTGCTTGCACATGAACTAGTCGGGCATGGCATACAGCTCAAACGCGGCCGAATTGGGAAATTGCGCCCAATAGACTTGGAATGCGAAGCGTATTTGTATGAAGAACTCGCCAATCAAGACCTCGCGCTCAATAAGCGCACATCGGAAATGGTGCAATTCAGAAAAGCACTAGAGGGCCATTGGTGTGCCGACTTCAGGGCCTATATGCGACAACATCGGCGGCAAGCGATGGCGTTGTGGGATACCCTAAATCCAAATATTCCTAAGCTGTTGAATATTTTCGAAGCCTACCTGCACGCAACCGGTAAAAAGAAACACTAATTCTAGTAGCCCAAACGTGTTCTATTTGGCCAATTCGACCCGCCCGCGGCTTGAAACGGTCAACCCTTCTAGACAATCGAGCTTCGCACCATTTTCCGCCCGGCATAGCGGGATGTCGTTGATCAGCACGCGGCTGACCGATGTACAGGGTTCGGGGAGTATTCGAAATGAAATCACTGTCGATTTATCGTGTCGCAATGGCGCGAGATCAATATTGCTACGCAATTTGATGACACCGTCATCGCCAAACACAAATAGATCGAGTTGAAATCTGTCTAGGGTTCGCCCAAGGCCGTTCTTCAGGAGAAATGACCCAATGCACACCTCGCCTTGCGTGCGGGCCGCATTCAATTCCACCGTGATACCACTTTGCCCCGCACTCGCCGTCGTGGGGGTGAAAACCACCATCAAAGCCACCAGCAAAAGTCTTGTAACCGCGGTTTGAAATGCGGTCGGCGCGCGTCTCTGGACACGCGGGCGCGCTTGCAACGTCATAAATTAAACTTCTACCGTCGGACATACGGAAGGTTTCCCCCCTCCCCAGGGCCCGCCGAATTCGATCCAAACGAGGTCGTCCGACGGCAATAGGAGAATAACAGCGCAAAACCGGCTAGGCCAGCGCGCTTATATGGTGTCCTTAGCAGGTCTTCCCTTCTTGCCACGCCTTATTGGCTATATCGCCAATTATTGGAAAGATTTGAGGACATCGATAACGTTTTTCTCGGAGACCGCGTCATTTGTCCAAATCGAAGCAAGCGATGCGGTATGACGAATAAGCGTACCGTCGTTCTTACGACCATCTATTTCCTTCACTGCCCAATCAGCTAAAGCCGCCCGATAAGCCTCGCGAATTACGGAATGATATGTCGGCATCGATTTATCTCCAGGTGTTCTCTAATTTCCCGAAACTTACCGGCACATAGACAGTAAAACAGTGATGTTGATCACATATTGAAAATTATTCCTAATTTTTTATGGTTAATATAGATTATTGTAACGTTTAATAAGGTATATTTGTTTTTAGACGTTATTTTTTCTACATATTTATAATTTTCATCAAAATTTTTCATATTTTTAAAATTCGCCCGTACCGCATCTTCGATTTCGTGTTGGAAACACGCCCTGTCCGATGGTTATATGGATTTGAGCCCTCCCCTTCACATGGACGGAAATCGACGATGAAACGTGAATTTTCCAGTGATGTGGCATTTACACCGGCGGTAAAAGCCGCCCAGCGCCGGCTTGGCTCGCGTGAAAAGTTTTCCCGTATGGAGCAAAACGGCGCTTGGTGCACGTCCGTGACGGAAGACCTCTCATCTTTTATCGCGGCGCGAGATTCATTTTATCTTGCCACGACCAACAGCGAGGGACACCCTTACATTCAGCATCGCGGTGGTCCAAAGGGTTTCTTGCGAGTCATGGACTCCAAAACCTTAGCCATCGCCGACTTCAAGGGTAATCAGCAATATTTGTCGGTCGGCAATCTATCGGAAAATAACAAAGCCTTCATATTCTTGATGGATTACGCGCATCAACGACGGGCAAAGCTTTGGGGACATGCTCGGTTCGTCGAAGACGACAGCGAACTTGTTGCGCGACTAACCAATCCTGACTATCAAGGCATTCCCAAACGTGCGTTACTTTTCTCGCTTGAAGCCTGGGATATCAATTGTCCGCAACATATTACCCCACGCTTCACCGAAGACGAGGTCGCGGAAGCAATTACCCGAATACAAGCACCGCAGCAGCAGAGGATTAATGAACTGGAAGCGGAGATAGCAACCTTGCGCGCGGCGCTCGCCAATTCTTCCCAATTCGCTAAGAAACCTAGTTTGTAGGCCGAATTCCGCCGGGTGAGATTTTATACTTACCGAAACAGCGCAATTGATCGAGTTCTATTCCCGCCACCGCCTTCCTTCCAGGATCTACAATTCAAACATGAACAAAGACCCCGCAACCGCACCATTGGACCGCATGGCAAGCCCTGTCTCGCCCGATGCGATCGGATTCTTCGAGAAATGGCTCTCGGTTTGGGTTGCGTTGTGTATCGTCGCCGGTATCGGTTTGGGCAATATCATGCCTGGCCTATTCGTATTCCTCGCCCAACTGGAATACGCATCCGTCAATCTCGTTGTGGCCGTTCTGATTTGGGCCATGGTCTATCCGATGATGGTGAATGTTGACTTCTCGAGCCTTCGTCACATCGGCGACCGGCCCAAGGGGTTGATCATCACCATCGTCGTGAATTGGCTGGTCAAACCTTTCACCATGGCGGCACTCGGTGTTTTGTTTTTCGAAGTCCTATTCGCGGACCTGATCTCACCGAAGGATGCACAAGAATATATTGGCGGGCTAATCTTGCTCGGCGCGGCACCCTGCACCGCCATGGTCTTCGTATGGTCTCAGCTTACAAGAGGCGACGCGACCTATACGTTGGTGCAGGTTTCCGTCAACGATGTCATCATGATATTCGCATTCGCGCCGATCGTCGCCCTCCTACTCGGCGTAACGGATATTTCCGTACCTTGGGAAACTTTACTTCTATCCGTTGCTCTCTATGTCGTCATTCCGCTGATTGCGGGATACTTTACGCGACGCGGCGTGATACGGCACACAAGCAAACCACAAGAAAGCGCCGAAGCCGTCGCGCGCTTCGTTTCCATCATCAAACCATTTTCGGTTATTGGATTGCTGGCAACCGTGGTCTTGCTGTTCGGTTTCCAAGGTGGCGTCATTCTCAATCAGCCTCTGATCATCGCCCTAATTGCGGCCCCTCTGTTCATTCAATCCTACGGAATATTCTTCATCGCGTACGGGGCGGCATGGATGTGGCGGGTTCCCTATAACGTCGCCGCCCCATGTGCTCTTATCGGAACTTCGAATTTTTTCGAACTGGCGGTTGCTGTCGCGATCAGCATATTCGGTTTGGAATCCGGCGCAGCCCTTGCGACGGTGGTTGGCGTCCTCGTCGAAGTACCTGTCATGCTCTCGCTCGTCGCTTTCGCCAATCGTACCAGTCGATACTTTCCAACGACATAGGAACCGGCTCGGCTATTTTTGGTCTGGCCCCTGCTGCATAGAGCGGATGTTGTTGCAAAAAATTCTGAGCAACGCGACGATAAACGAATCCGCGTTTTCCATTTTTTCCTGAAAGACCCTGTCCGGAACCGCAACGCAGACACTGGATTCAATCGCCGTCGCGGACGCCATACGGTCGGAAGCGTCGATCAGCGCCATTTCGCCGAAAATGCCGCCCGCGCCGATCACGCCAAGTACCTTTTTTTGGTCATCTTCCGTTACCCAGATTTCAACCTGTCCAGACTGCACGATATAGGCCGCATTACCCGGATCACCCTGGCGAAAAATCGGCGTACCGGGCGCATAGGTCTTGCGGCTCAAAACCTGCAGCCCACCCTTTTTCTGGCTCATCAACCTCTCCGGTACCGCTATACGCTATGCCCGCTCCACGGCTATGGCATCGCCAACCGCAAGGCCGAAAACATCCGCGGCGCTCCCACGATTGACCGCGATCTCAATCAGACCGCAGGAATTATTGTACCAGAAAACGCGGTTCGGTGGTACCTGGGAAAAGACAGGCGCGTGGGAGATGCGACTGTCGCCAATTATAAACACGGCGGCGTCATCGAGTAATTCGGAACGGAGCCCGATCATCGCATTGCCGAAACGGTCGATATATATCACCTCCGCTATGTCGTCCGGCCAGACCGCACCCGGCCTCGGGCGCGCATTGCGCCACGTGTCGGGATAGGCATCACCGGGTGGTGGCATTCCCCGTGCCAGCATTGCCGCGACGGGTGCGAAAAGATCGCGCCCGTGAAATGAACGGGACATATTGTCCGGCCGCCACGTAATCGCCCACTGTTGCGCCCGCGCGGCCCGCCGCTGCACAATTTCGAACAGTCCATTGTCCGGCCCCACAAACCAACGGCCGTCCGCTTCCTGAACGACCGGTGTCCTTTCGCCACCAACGCCTGGATCCACGACACCAAGACACACAATATCCTTCGGCATTTCAGGCACTAGCGCGGCGAGTAGATAAGCGGCCGCGTGGGGATTGTGCGCAGGCACATCATGCATCAAATCCAGCACGGGAATGGCTGGGGCCTCGCGGGACAAAGTGGTCTTTAGTTGTCCAACATAGGGGCCGTTGTAACCGAAATCGGTAAAGAGCAAAATCATACCGCTACCGACCGATTAGAGCCCCAATACGAAGAAAACCGCCCCGGATGTTCCGGAGCGGTTTCCTTGGAAGGATTAAAGATCTCTCTAGTCGCGGTTGCCAAAAAGATGCAGCAGGAACATGAAGAGGTTGATGAAATCGAGATAGAGATGGAGTGCCCCAGTTACAGCTTTTTTCTCCGCGATCGCGCCGCTGTCGTTGACATCATAACTGGATTTGATCATTTGCGTGTCATAGGCGGTGAACCCGACGAATATCAGTACGCCAATGATCGAAATGACGAAATCCATCATTTGTGAACCGAGGAACATATTCACGATACTTGCGATAATGATCCCGAATAAACCCATCATCAGGAAACTGCCCATACCCGACAAGTCCCGCTTGGTCGTATAGCCATACAGGCTCATCGCCGCGAAGACACTGGCCGAAATGAAAAATACGCGCGCGATGCTGGAGCCGGTGTAAACAAGAAATACGCTCGCCATCGACAGTCCCATAACCGCCGAAAACCCCCAAAACAGGAGTTGCGCCATGGGAGTGCTTAGCTTGTTGATGCCGAAGGATAGAACCAGCACAAAAGCCAAGGGCGACAACATCACGATCCAAGTCATGATCGAGTTTCCGAAGATTATATTCAGCGCCGTCGGCGAGTTCGCCACCGCAAAAGCGATAACACCAGTTAACGCCAACCCAAGCGTCATATAATTATAAACCTTGAGCATATAGCGCCGCAGGCCTTCATCGACACCCGCCCGGCTGTTGACACCAGTGCCCAGCGAAATCGTTCTCTGCCGTGATCCTAAAGCCATTTGTAATCCCTCAAACAAGTCCCAGTTGAATCGTTGGACTTAATATTGGCGTTTTCACGCTAAATTTCAACAATTCTTGTCAAAAGCCAATCGCAAGGCAATTTGCATAAATGCTATTTGTTTCGCAACAATGGCGCCGCTTTTTGTCCCATGGCGGACCACGTGCCGAGCGCGCCGATCACGACCGTCGCGACAAGACTGGCGAAAACCGTAATAATCACCGCCGTGGGCATGAATACCCAATCGGCGCGCATTAGTCGCGTAACGACCGCCCACGACGCCAAGGTGCCTATGAAACTTGCGATAATCGACGTCGCAAACGCCAACAGCGCGAACTCTATCAAGAAAACAGTCATGATATCACGGCGCGTCGCACCAAAGACCTTGAGAACGATGGCATCATAGACCCGTTGTTTATGGTTAGCCGCGATTGCACCGGCCAGAACGAGTATACCGGCGAAAATAACGACGACCCCAACGACTCTGACCGCGTTTGCGAGGTGGCCAATCAGTTCCTGCAACCTGGCCAACACGTCACGAACCCGGATTGCCGATATGTTCGAGAACCGGTCCGCGACGGCTTTCTCAAGTGCAACCTCAATCGCGGGTTCATCGGCTCGCGCGGTCGCGATATGCGCTTGCGGTGCGCCATCGAGAACACCCGGGGCTAAAATCATGACAAAGTTTATCGCAAAGGAGTTCCAATCGATCCGGCGAAGATTAGCGACTTTAGCCTCGAATTCCCGGCCCAAAACATTGAGCTTAATAATTTCACCGACCGTGATACCAAGAGCACGCGCCGCACCCTCATCGAACGACAATAGAGGAGGCCCCTTATATTGGGTCGGCCACCATGTACCTTCGACAACCTTGCTTCCGGTTTTCGGTGGGTTTCGAGACCAAGTCAGGCCCCGGTCGCCGCGCAGAACCCAAGCATATTCCGGCGGCGCTTTAATTTCGCTAACAGGTACGCCTGAAATTTCAACGATGCGGCCGCGCAACATCGGTACCCGGCGCAGATTACGGACACCCGGGACTTCGCGGACAATTCGGTCGAAGTCCTCCGTCTGGTTCGGCTGTATATCGATAAAATAGGTTCCCGGCGCGTCCTCCGGCAGTCCACGCCCAATGACGTTCGAAACATTACTTTCGATCAGCGCAACGGCAACGAGCACCGTCAAGCCAAGACCAAGTGATGTCGCAACGACACCCGTCGGCGCGCCAGGCCGGTGGAGATTTCCAAGGGCGAACCTTAGAGGCGTTAAACGAGTCCGGGGGGCGCGACGCGCAAGTACCGTAATGGCGGCGGCGGCAGCACGGAAAATGACCAACGTCGCGGCCGCGCCCGCAACGAAATAAGACGCCAGTTTCTTGTCGTCGGCGGTGGCGATCACGATGCCACCCAACAGTAGAACTAAGCTGACGAATACAAGAATATCCCGCCATGCGGTTGCACCGCGCATCGGCGCAACAAGGTCGCGGAAAAGGTTGGCGGCCGGAACGGTTCGCGCCCGCGCCAGCGGCAACAGGGAAAACACCAAGGTCACTAGGAACCCAAACAATACCGATAGCAACAAGGGTTTGGGATAGACGCCTACATGGACCTCTATTGGGAGCTGTTCGCCAAGCAACGGTCCGGCAATCATCGGTGCGAGCCCGCCTAACAAAACACCCGCCAAAACACCTATTCCGGCTAGGACCATGACCTGCATGATATAAATTGAAAAGATCGTGCGCGCGTTGGCGCCAAGACATTTCAACGTTGCGATCGTCATGGCGCGGGATTGCAAGAATGCCCGCACCGCGTTCCCGACACCAACGCCGCCGACCAGCAGCGCCGTCAATCCCACCACCGTCATGAATATCGTAATACGGTCGACCGCACGCCGAATGCCCGGGGCCGCATTGCGGGAATCGCGAATTCGCCACCCGGCCTTCGGGAAGGCGGCATCTATTTCCTTGCGCCACACCGCAACCGTGTTTTGGTTGATAATACCAACCCGATAGTGATAGCGGATCAAGCTTCCCGGCTGGACGAGCCCGCTTGCCTTGAGCGCCTCAAACCCGATCAGAACCCGATAGCCGATCGTAAAGGCCCCCGCGGCGCGATCGGGTTCTCGATCGATGGTGGCCGCAACGCGTATTTCCAGATCGCCAATCCGAACACTGTCACCGACATTGATGTCGAGCTTGATCAAGAGCGAAGGGTCAACCGCGGCGCCCCACCGCCCCTCTTTCTTTGCCAAAGCATTGGCCAAGGATACGCCGCCCGCGAGCTTTAACGCCCCAAAAAGAGGATAAGTATTATCGACAGCCTTGATTTCCACCAAAGTATGCGTGGAGTCCGTGCGCGCCAATGAACGCATATTGGCAACGGACGAAACACGTCCACGAGCCCGCATCCAGGCCAACTGCTCTGGGCTTGCGACACGGTGGCTGAGCCGGATGTCGATATCGCCACCAAGTATTTTTTGCGCATCCGCGCGCATTCCCTCGCTGAACGCCGCCGATAAAGACCCAATTGCGGCGATCGTGGCCACGCCGGTCGCGAGACACAGTAGAAAAACACGAAAGCCGCGGACACCGCCGCGAAGCTCCCGCCGTGCAATCTGCCAGGCAACGGTCAACATGTAAGATCCGAAACGATCTTCGTTTCATCGACGATTAGACCATTGTCTATGCGTATTGTCCGATCGCATCGCGCGGCGATCCCTGTTTCATGGGTAATCAGCAACAATGTCGTGCCTTGTTCCGCCGACAACCCGAACATCAGATCGATGACCCGCGTGCCCGTATCGCTATCCAGATTGCCGGTTGGCTCATCGGCGAGCAGGATTTTAGGATCCATCGCAAAAGCACGCGCCAAGGCGACACGCTGTTGTTCGCCGCCGGAAAGTTGACCTGGATAGTGGGACAAACGGTGCTCCAGACCAACGGCTTCCAACCGCGCCTGGGCCAAATTCATCGCGTCCCGGCGACCCGCGAGTTCAAGGGGTACCGCGACGTTTTCCAGCGCGCTCATCGTCGGGATAAGGTGAAAGTCCTGAAATACAATGCCGACATGATCACGGCGAAACAATGCCAGCGCATCTTCATCACGACCTTCCAACCGCATGCCCGCGACCTCGACACCGCCAGCGGTAGGTTGCTCGAGCCCGGCAATAATCATCATCAACGACGTCTTTCCCGCACCGGAAGGACCAACGACACTGACTTTTTCGCCCGCCGCGACGTTCAGATCCACGCCTCGCAGAATATTGACCGGGCCCGCATCGCTACTAAGTGTAAGCGTGACGTTTGTCAGCGCTATAATGGGATCAATCGGATCGGCTGGGTTCATGTTGCGTACAATCTATCCATATTGGTCAATTATTCGGGTATTGCAGGCATATCGCCGCGTTCTCCTTGCTACCGCCTGGACATTTTTCCTCTTCAATTTGTCCGGCACCACTTTGGTCCACGCGGAGGAGCGACTTATTCTTGCCTTCGGCGATAGCCTAACGGCCGGGTTCGGACTAAACGGGCGCGACAGTTTTCCGTCAAGACTGGAAATGGCGTTGCGAGGCTCCGGCCACAAGGCCCGCGTCATCAATGGCGGCGTTTCCGGTGACACCACGGCGGGCGGCTTGGCGCGGCTCGACTGGATCATGCAGGAGCGGCCGGACCTTGTTATCGTCGAATTAGGTGGGAATGATGCGATACGCGGCCTCGACCCCGCGGGAACCCGGCGAAACCTTGATCAAATAATTCGCCGTATCAAGAAAGCCGGCGCGCGGGTTATCCTTGCTGGCATGTTCGCCCCGCCAAACATGGGTTCGACCTATAGCAAGGAATTCAATGCTATTTTCCCCGATCTTGCCCGTATACATAACGTCCCTCTATATGGATTTTTCCTGGACGGGGTCGTGCAGGATCACACGTTGAATTTGCCGGACGGTATTCATCCCAACGCGGCTGGTATCGCCGTCATTGTCGAGCGTATGTTGCCCATCGTGGCGCGAACGCTCAAGGAGGTTCCAAAATGACCGATGGGAATAGTTTCCGCGCCGCGCATGCGTCGGCGCCGGTTTGGCGCGATGCCGCCGCTGCAATTCTTGTCGAAATTGGCGATCTTACGCCTACCCATCAACTCGGCTTCCTGTATGTAACCGATTCATACGCCGACGATCTTTCCGATATCGCCATATTCATGCGTCAGACCACCGGTGTTCGGCATTGGATCGGAACGGTGGGGCTTGGCGTCGTCGGCATGGGTAAGGAATATTTTGACGAACCCGCCATTTCCGTCCTGATCGCGCCAATCGACGAACCCTCGTTCCGCCTATTCACGGATTCCGAGGGGGACGTGGAAACCGTGCGCAAGGAAAATTCAGAGTGGCTCGCAAAAGCCGACACACCGCTTATCGTTGTTCACGCCGATCCACGCATCGCGAACGTTACCGAAAGAATCGAAAACCTCGCATCGACAACCAACGGTTTCCTCGCCGGCGGCCTGACCGCGTCCCGTGGCCGCTTCGCGCAACTTTCCGGCGATGTCGATGAAGGTGTCGTTTCCGGCGCAATGCTATCGCTGCACGATGTGCCGGTGCAATTGGGTCTGACCCAAGGATGTTCACCCATTGGCCCGATTCGAACCATTACCGGTTCAAAGGAAAACGTTTTGTTCTCGATCGACGGTCGACCCGCGCTGGACGTTCTTAAAGAGGATATCGGCGAAATACTCGCGCGGGATTTAAAGCGCATCGGTGGATATATCTTTGCCGCCCTGCCCGTCACCGGTTCGGATATGGCGGACTATTTGGTGCGCAATCTGGTTGGAATTGATCAGGAAGCGGGCGCGGTCGCTATTGGCGACGCCATCGATACCGGCGATTCGATTATGTTCTGTCGCCGTGACCCCGACAGCGCGATTGAGGATCTGAAACGAATGCTGAGCGACCTTAAACGTCGCGCAGGCGGCGGTGAAATCAAGGGTGGTCTTTATTTTTCTTGCGTTGCACGCGGCCCGAACCAGTTCGGCCCCGACAGCCAGGAACTCGGCATAATCCGCGAAATGCTTGGCGATTTTCCTTTGACCGGCCTATTTGCCAATGGGGAAATAAGCAATGACCGGCTATATGGCTACACAGGCGTGCTCGCCTTATTTCTTTAACGCTTAGCGACAATGCCGCATATATGATTCGCCTTTTCGTCGCCCTATCACTTCCGGAATCCGTGCGACTTCGCCTTTCGACCTTGGGCGGCGGCGTTCCAGGCGCGCGCTGGTTAAAGCCCGAAAACCTTCACCTGACATTGCGATTTATCGGCGAGGTGGACCACGGGGCCGCGGATGATTTGGACGCGGCACTTGGCGGCATCGTCGCGCCTGCTTTCGATATTACGCTGGCCAGCGTCGGTTACTTTGGCAAAACGAATGCGGCGCGGCTTTTGTGGGCCGGTGTTCAACCTAACGACGCGCTCAATCGATTGCAGTCAAAGGTGGAAGCAGCCGTGACGCAGGCAGGCTTTCAAGCCGAACAGCGCCGGTTTTCACCGCATGTCACCTTGGCCCGGCTGAAGCGAGCGCCCGCCGGCCGCATCGAGGAGTTTGTCGCAAATCAAGCCGGCTTTCACACCGGTCCGATTACGATCAATCACTTCACCTTGTTCTCGAGTTTCCTATCGGCCAAGGGTGCGATCTACACACCCGAGACAGAGTTCGGTCTCATCGGCTAAACGAAAGTAACCGCCCATGGCCGCGAACTATAAAACGATTAGCGAAGCCGGTGACGAGGCACCATGGCTCGTCCTCGTCCATGGCATGTCGCAAGATCACCGCGTTTTCGCCACTCAAATTGATGCCTTCAAGGATCGCTATCGTCTTCTTCTGATCGATTTACCCGGTCACGGGCTTTCCACCGAAATTCCGGGGCCATTTGGCCATTCGGAACTCGCGGATCATATTCTAGGCGCGCTGAACAAGGCGGGAGTCGCACAATGCCATTACTGGGCCACGCATACGGGAACAGCGCTTGGTCTTTTGTTGGCGGCGAGTGACCGAAATCGTTTTCATTCGCTCATACTCAAGGGCGCCGTTTTGCCCGGCCACGTTATGCCCAGTGTCGATGCGGAATTTCAACGCACCCGCGACATCGCTCAAAATCAAGGTATCGACGCGGCGCGCAAACACTGGTTCGAAAAGGCATGCTGGTTCGACGTGATGCGCGCCCGGCCAACAGAATGTCGGCCCACCGAACATTGGGAGATCGTCTCCAGCTTTTCCGGCGCGCCCTGGCTGTACGAAGGTTCGGCGCAAGCCGTCGCACCAATCGACGAGCAGTTCGAGACACTCGACCTACCAATCCTGCTCTACAATGGCGAACATGATCTAACCGACTTCATCGATGCCGCAAAATTCCTCGAATCACGGCTCCCAAATGTTCGCCGTATAACGATACCAGACGCGGGTGGCTTTCCCGCGTGGGAATTTCCCTCTCGTGTAAACGGTGTCGTCGCCGAATTCCTAGCGAAAGCGTAACGCTTTCTACTCTATCGGAATGAAGAGCGAGTGGCGCAGCTTGCCACCGACCGATTGCGATAGATGTCCCTTACCGTCAATGTCCTCGACCAGAATGATTTCACCGGCGGCGATGACCCTTGTCTCACCATCGCTTGCGGTAATCTTCGCCCCCGCGTCGAGATTGACGATATATTGCCGGCGTGGTGCTGGATGCCAATCGAGGTCGTAATCGCCGGCGGTCTCGCGGAAGATGATTCCGTTGGCCGGCATCCGGGCGGAATATTTGCTGAAATTCCGCTCCTCTTCCCACTCGATTTCGATGTCGCGAAAATGCGATTCGCCAGCGTCGTCGGTATAGAGATTATGTATGCGCATGATCTTCTCCGATTGTTATCCTAATTGTCTTCGATATAGCGCGGTGAGCCGTTCCCAGTGCCGTTCCGCCGCCGGTTTGTCGTAACACCAACGCTCTGGAAAAGCGAAGCCGTGATGGACACCGGGATGGATTTCCATCTCACCGGAATTTCCCGATGCCTCAAACAGACCTTTCAATTCCTCCACCATCTCCGGCGGCGCCTTATCGTCATGTTCGGCGCAACTGATATAAAGCTCGCCACTGGCCTTGTCCAAACTGAGATGAGGACTTTCCGCCGCATCGTTTATAAGCCATGTGCCATAGAAGGACGCGGCGGCCGCAACCCGGTCGGGATAACGTGCCGCCGCCGCTAGTGAATAAGGTCCGCTCATACAATAGCCATGCGTCCCAACCGGTCCCGGGTTGGCGTCTCCGTGCGCATCGACATAGTCGAGCATGACGCCGATATCTTCCATAATTGGCGGGATCGTCATTTTCGTCCGTACCGATCGCATGCGATCGCGCGAAGCGCTGCCTTCGTCGAGAACGTCCGTTCCGAAATTCTTGAAATCGTGCCCGGCGCGGTAATACAGGTTTGGCAGCATGACAAAATACCCAACCGTTGCCAGCCGCCGTACCATGTCGTGCAGTTCATCGCGAATTCCCGGCGCGTCCATTAGGAAAAAGATCGCCGGATGCGGCCCGCCGCGCTCCGGCCGGCAGATAAAGGTCTCCATCGCACCGTCTTTCGTGGCGATGTCCAACGTCTCTTCGATCATGGCCGGGGCTCCCTGGGTAACGACTATAATTCTGGTTTGATGGAGGTAAGCCGATACGCCATTCTTTTGCAATGCACCCTGGGGTGAAGCCTTGCCGAGAATTTGTTGCCGGGCTACATGAGGTTCCGGTGCCCAAGACACGCGAGGAGAAAAACAATGACCACGGGAAGTTGCTTGTGCGGCGCGGTGCGCTGGAATTCGGAAGGCCCCTACGAGCGCATGAGCCATTGTCACTGCTCGATGTGCCGCAAATCTCACGCCGCACCCTTCGCAACCTATATCGCCGTTTCTAAGGAGAAATTCGAATGGCTGTCCGGTTCCGAAGCCGCGACCGACTATGAGTCATCACCGGGGTTTCATCGCCCCTTCTGTTCACATTGCGGATCGGTACTCCCGGCAGCGCACAACGATAGGGAAATCGCCATTCCGGCGGGTTGCCTCGATGACGATCCCGGTATGCGGCCGGAGCGGCACATTTTTGCCGCCTCGAAGGCACCGTGGCACATCATTGCCGACACCTTGCCGCAAGCCGATGAGTATGGACGCGATTCGCCACCGCCAACCATCGAACGGCCGGACCGCGCCGCTCGCGAAACCGGCGTGCTACGCGGTAGTTGTCTGTGCGGTGGCATCGTCTATGAGGCGGCATTGCCGCTCTTGGCCGTGCATAACTGCCATTGCACGCGCTGCCGCAAGGCGCGCGCCGCCGCGCATACGACAAACGGCTTCGTCGCCAAGGAGAATTTGCGGTTCCTCAAAGGCGACGACCTGTTGAGCCGTTACAAGGTGCCGGACGCCGAATTCTTTAGGCAGGCCTTCTGCCGTATCTGCGGTTCCGGCATGCCCAATCTCGATCCGGCGCGGCCGCGCGTCGCGATCCCTTTCGGTACGCTGGACGACGACCCGGGTCAGGGTGCCGCGGATCATATTTTCTGCGCCTTCAAGGCCCCCTGGTACGAGATCGCCGGCGATCTACCACGGCACGACGCGCGGCCTTAATCGTTACCCACCAGCGACGCCCTGCGTGTTGACGTAAAGCGCGTAGAGCGACTGGCTGGCTGCCATGAAGAGGCGGTTTCGTTTCAGGCCGCCGAAGCAAACGTTGGCACAGCGCTCTGGCAAGGCGATGCGACCGATCTTGGCGCCGTCGGGCGCGAAGATCAGTACACCGTCCAAATCCTCGGTCCCCATGCCCCAGCCGCACCAAAGATTGCCGTCGATATCGCACCGCATGCCATCCGGCGTGCCACCCGGCCCCGCATCGATATGAATGCGTTTGTTCGTGATCGAGCGGCCGCCTGGTTCGACGTCATAGGCGAGAATTTTTCGGTTGGGAACACCGCGCGATTCGACGATATAGAGAATCGACTCGTCTGGTGAGAAACAAAGCCCGTTCGGGCCCAACACGTCGTCAGCAACAATGCTCACGTCACCCGATTCACCATCGATCCGGTAGACCGCCTGGGCCGTCTCTGACTCCGCCTTGTGTCCTTCGTAATTGCCGAGAATGCCGAAGACCGGATCGGTGAACCAGATAGAGCCGTCCGATTTGACGACGACATCGTTGGGGGAATTGAGTTGGTTGCCCTGCCAGCGATCCATCAGGACCGTTACCGAACCGTCATATTCGGTCCGCGAGACCCGGCGCCCGCCATGTTCACAGGTGATCAAACGGCCCTGCCGGTCGCGGGTGTGTCCGTTGGCGAAATCGGACGGCTTGCGGTAGGTGCTGACCTTACCCGTCTCCTCTTCCCATTTTAGAATCCGATTGTTTGGGATATCGCTCCACAACAGATAGCGCCCGTCGCCGAACCACACTGGGCCCTCCGACCAGCGGCAGCCCGTGTATAGCCGCTCCACCGCGGCGCTGAAAATTCGGTATTGTTCGAAACGGTCGTCGAGCGTCTCAATTAGTGGGTCGGGATATCGGGGATGGTCACGCCAGCCGGCGCTACGAGGATATCTTGGGTTCATGGCAGGGCTACTCGCGAAATTGAAACGTCCGGGCAACCCTAGGCCGATCAAACGCACAGGAGCAAGGACAGGCTTCGGCCCATGGGCGTCCGTTGGGGGTGAGTGAATTATTCTGGCGTCGCGATCAAGCGTACCCTTGAAAATCACCGTCCCGTCCTATCATTTGTCGATTATGAACGCATCCGCGAATAGTGAACCTTTCAATGCCCTGCTTGAACGCGTCCGTGCCTGCCAGCTTTGCGAAGCGCAGCTACCGCTCGGACCACGGCCCGTGGTTCGCGGCCATCAAAGCGCGCGGTTGCTAATCATCGGGCAAGCGCCAGGCACCCGCGTTCATGAAAGCGGCATCCCCTGGAATGACCGCAGCGGCGATCAGTTGCGGGATTGGCTCGCGGTTGAACCGGAAACGTTTTACGACGAGTCACGGATCGCAATCGTGCCGATGGGCTTCTGCTATCCAGGGGTCGATCCACGCGGTGGCGACAATCCACCGCGGCCCGAATGCGCGGACACCTGGCACGAACCACTGCTCGAACAATTGCCAAACATCGAACTTGTTCTGCTGATCGGCATGTACGCACAAGCGCGTTACCTCGGAAAGCGCCGCAAAAAGACATTGACCGCAACCGTCGCCGCCTGGCGTGACTTTGGACCAACCCAGCTACCTCTACCGCACCCAAGCTGGCGAAATTTGCACTGGCGGCGCAAGAATCCCTGGTTCGAACAAGATGTCGTTCCGGCGCTAAGGTCCCGCGTACAATCAATTTTATAGATCGCCGACCGAGGATCGGTTTGCCAATGCGGAAGATTGAAAAAATGGCACGGGAAACGACTACTCGTTAAAGTACCGGTGTTGGCAAGGGAGCGACGATGGTAAAAAAACTCACGCCGGAAGAACGAATCAGTGCGCTCGCCGGACTCGCCGGTTGGCAAATTGATCCCAATAGAGACGCCATATCAAAATCCTTCCGGTTCCACGATTTCAATGCCGCCTGGGGATTCATGACCCGGATCGCGCTGCAAGCGGAGAAACTTGATCATCACCCGGAATGGTCTAACGTTTATGGCGCGGTCGACATCACATTAACGACACATGATTGCAGTGGTGTTAGCAAACGTGACATCCAACTCGCCACGTCTATTGACCAAATTGCGGAGTCGATATGAGGTTCCTCTTCACGGCACTCGTCATACTCGCGGTAACGCCTGCTTTGGCCGCGCCATTCGACGACGGCATGCGCGCTTTGCAGGCCGGAAAATTCGTTGACGCCCGCGGTATTTTCAACCCGTTAGCGACAACAGGAAACGCGCAGGCGCAATTCATGCTCGGCGTCATGCATGAAAACGGTCTCGGGACGGCAAAGGATTCGCAGGCGGCAGCGGCCTGGTATCGTAAGGCTGCGACCGCCGGCCTTGCGTCGGCACAATATAATCTCGGCATTTTTTATCAATTGGGCCGCGGCGTTCCCGCCGACCCCACCCAAGCGCTGAAGTTTCACCGCATGGCCGCCATGCAGGGACACAACCGGTCGCAAAACAATCTCGGTACGATGTACTATCTGGGTGCCGGCGTTGCACGCGATACGATCGAGGCTTGGAAATGGTTCACCCTCGCGCAAAATGGACTTCAAGGTGACGCACACGATATCGCCAGAAAGAACATTGCCGCCATCGAACGCGAATTGTCAGCTGACGAATTAGCGGAGGCAAAACGCCGTGCCACAGCTTGGAAACCGCGCTAATGAACCGTCTGTTGGCGGCGCTTTTCGCGCTGCTTTGGTTCGAAAATTCAGCTCTTGCCGAGGAAGATGCCGCCGCGTTGTATCGGCGCGGCGCAACTGTGATGTCGGAAGCGATTCAAGAGGTGCACAGGGCCGACGCGGCCGCCCTAATCGCCCGCGCGGCGGCGATGAATCATGCGCCGGCGCAATATCATTTGGGAATTCTATACGGTGAAGGGCGTGGCGTAGCACGCGACGTCGGCAAAGCGAGTCTTTGGTTCCGGCGCGCCGCGACCCAAGGGCACCGCGAAGCCCAATATGCCGTCGGTCTTTCCCTTGCCAGCGCGCCAGATAAAACAGAAGCCGCCGGATGGTTCAAAAAAGCAGCCGCACAAGGAATGTCGGATGCACAATTTCAACTCGCCCTGCTGTACGAAAAAGGGGACGGGATAGAACCGAACGAGGGCGAAGCCAGACGCCTATACCGCGCGGCGGCCGACAAAAAGGATGCCGCCGCGATGTTCAATCTTGCCTTGATGCTCGAGCAAGGCCGCGGTGGTCCCGTCGATTTCGATGGTGCTATTGATCTCATTATCAGTGCGGCGCAAGCCACGCTTCCCGCCGCGCAGCACGCGCTTTGCGAGCTGCTGCTCGACGGTCGTGGCGTTTCCGTCGACCTTGAAAAGGCGGCGGGATGGTGCCTGGCAGCGGCACGGCAAGGCCATCCACCGGCACAAATGCTGCTCGCGACCTTTTACGCCCTCGGCCGCGGTGTCGCACAAGACGAACCCCGTGCGGCGGCATGGCTGTCTATTGCCGCCAAGCAGGGGTACAAGCCGGCAATCGAGGCGCGCAAGGATCTCTTTCCACGCCTATCGCCCGAAACTCGCAAACGGGCGAAAAGCCTGGCAAAAGAGCTCGACAAAACCCAATAAAGCTCCTCTAGAAGCACAAAGGAACGTCTTCTTTTCGGCGGGTTTATCTTGGCGCGAGACGGATCGCGCTGTCTAGACGGACCACTTCCCCGTTCATGATCGGATTGTCGACCATATGCAGCACGAGTTTTGCGTATTCCGCCGGCGTGCCAAAGCGCGACGGAAACGGCAGCGTTGCCGCAAGATTGTCTTGCATATCCTGCGGCATGCCGAGCAGCATCGGCGTCGCGAACAGGCCCGGAGCGATCGCCAAGACTCGAATACCGCTGCGGGCGAATTCCCGCGCGGCGGGAAGCGTCAATCCGACAATACCGCCTTTGGAAGACGCATAGGCCGCCTGGCCAATCTGCCCCTCATACGCCGCCACCGATGCCGTGTTGATAATGATACCGCGTTCGCCGTCGGCGTTCGGCTCAAGGCTCGCCATATCTGCCGCCGCAAGACGCAAGACGTTAAAGGTTCCAATGAGATTTACCCGGATTACTTTCGCATAATCCTCAAGATCGACCGGACCATCGCGACCGACAATCCGTTGACCCGTCGCGATTCCCGCGCAATTCACGCAAATCGCGGCGGCCCCATGCGCATCGCGCGCGGCAGCCACAGCGGCCTCGGCGCTACCCGCATCGGACACATCGCATTCGACGGCGACGCCGCCGATGTCGGAGGCGACTTGCCGCGCGGCGTCCATGTTCATATCAAAGATGGCGACTTTCGAGCCCGCTGCGGCAAGTGCTCGCGCGGTGCCCGCGCCCAACCCCGAAGCACCACCGGTAACGATCGCCGACGTTCCAGTTACATCCATAACATAGTCTCCCTGTAATTTGCCGCCGGATATAGCAGATCGACCAATGCGTCACCATATGAAGAAATATGGATGACGATTCGCCACACGGTTTCGACCTAGGCGACCTCGACGCCAAGGAGAAGATGGTCCGGGATGGTTTCTGGGCCAAGCTTCGCCAGGCGATGGGCCGCATCGATTTCGCACGCGAGGCGATTGCTGCCTGGTATTGCGCCACCGACCCGGCAACGCCGATGCGCGTCAAGGCAATCCTGATTGGAGCGCTGGCTTACTTCATTCTACCCGTCGACGTTATTCCGGACGTTATCGTCGGGCTCGGCTTTACCGACGACGCCGCCGTGTTCTGGGCCGCCTGGAAAGCGGTGAGTAGCCACATCGAAGAAAGACACCGCGCCCGTGCCGCTGCCATGTTGGACTCCGAAAAAACCGACGATACGGGCGTGATCGGGAAATAGCGCGTCGAATTTCGATGGCTTGACCTTGAGTGTCCAGCGAAAATGGCGAACTATTCAAGGACACCATGTCCTTGAATGAGGCCCGCGCCATGAATCTATCGTCCCTGTTCGAACCCTCTTCCGTCGCGGTGCTCGGTGCGTCGACGACGCCTTCGGTCGGTGGCGATATTATCGCCTCGCTCAAACGGTTCGGCTACAAGGGTGATATCTACCCCGTCAATCCGAAGTACGAGACGCTGCTCGACCTGCCGTGCTATCCGAGTTTGCTGGATCTGCCAGCATCACCGGACGTGGTCGCGTTTTGTGTCGGGCCGGGACGGATCCCGGAAAACTTTCGCCTGTTGCCGGAAATCGGCGCCAAGGCCGCGGTTATCTTTGGCGGCGGCTATGCGGAAGAAGGCGAGGCCGGGCGAAAGGTTCAGGCGGAAATTGTCGATATCTGCAAATCCGGCGAGATCGCGCTGTGCGGTCCGAACTGCATGGGCGTTATCAACCCGACCTATGGCAGCGCCACCTATTTGCAGTTCGCGCGCGACCCGGGCGCCCTCGCCGGCAATGTCGGCCTGATCTCACAAAGCGGCTCGGTCTGTATTAGCCTGCTGTCGGATGTCCGCCGTTTCGGCTTCAGTCTGGTTGCGTCTTCCGGCAACGAGGCCGTGGTCAATGCCGCTGATTATCTCGATTTCATGGTCGACCATGAGGCGACCAAGGTAATCGCCATGTTTACCGAAACCGTCGCTGATCCGGAAAGCTATGTCGCCGCCCTCGACAAGGCTGCCGACAACGGTAAACCGGTCGTCGTGCTCAAAGTCGGCAAGGTCGAGCGCACCCGTCGTGCCATCACCAGCCACACCGGCGGACTTGCCGGCGACGCGCGGGTCTTCTCAGAGGTTTTGCGCGCGCATCGCGCCATCGAAGTTGACGATTTCGATGAACTGGTGGAGGTCCTCGCAGCCTGTCAGGGAAATCCCTGGCCAACGGGAAACCGCCTCGGTGTTATCACCAGTTCCGGCGGCATGGCGGAGCTCATCCTCGATCGCGCTAGCACCGTCGGCTTGCAACTGCCACCGCTTCCGGAAAAGGACATGGCTGAAGTGGTCCGGGGCATCGGACCGGTTTCCGGCGACGGCAACCCGCTCGATGGCTGGGGAAACGGCAACTTCGCCGTCAACATGCCGCACGCCTTGACCGTCGCTAGAGAGACCGACGCCAACGATGCCGTCGTCCTCAGCTACGACAATGACGACAATGCACCGCTTGGCTATGTCGAGACGCTAATCGCACGGGCTGGCTATCTCTGCGCTTCGGCCGAACAATCCGACAAACCGCATTACCAAATGACAATGCGGCCGGGCCTGCGCATCGAGGAACAAATCCCGCTGCTGGCGAAAAGCGGCGTCCCAACACTATTCGGCGTCCGCCAGGGCCTGCAGGCGATCGACCGGCTCAGCCGCTGGTCGCGCTGGGACGCGAAACCGCGGCCGCGGGACCAGACTGTCGACGCGGCAACGATCGCGGCGCTGAATTTGCCGAACCGTAAAACAGTGAACGAATACGATAGTAAGCAGCTGATGGCCAGGCTCGGCCTTTCTGTCACGAATGAACGGGTCGCGGCGAATCGCGACGAGGCGGTTGCAGCGGCGATGAAAATCGGCTTTCCCGTTGTCCTGAAGGCCCTGTCGGACGACATCCCGCACAAATCGGAGTTTGGTTTGGTGCAGGTCGGATTAGCGGATTCGGACGCCGTCGGCCAAGCCTGGGACGAACTGACCGCAAAGCTTTCATCGCTGGACAAATCGGCAACGATCCTCGTCCAGGAAATGGTCTCCCAGGGCATAGAGGTCTTCGCCGGTGTCAGCTATAGCCCGGGGTTCGGACACGCGCTCGCCTTTGGCATGGGCGGTATCGAAATCGAGGTGAACCCCGATTTCGCGATGCGCATGCTGCCGCTGCGTGCCGGAGAGGCGGAAGCAATGATCGGCGAACTTCGCGGCGCGGCACGTTTCGGCGCCGTGCGCGGTGCCCCTCCGGCCGACACCGCCAGTCTCGCGGCGGCCCTTTACGCCCTATCCGATCTGATCGAGAGTGCCGGTCCCACAATTCACGAAATCGATCTCAACCCGATAAAACTCCTGCCGCAAGGGCAGGGATGCACCATCGTCGACGCACTCATCGTGCCGGCGCAGCAAAAGGAAGGATAATTCATGTCGGAAGAACTGGTCCTATACGAGACGGACAAACAAGTTGGCATCATCACCATAAACCGGCCGGATAAGCTGAACGCGGTCAACCACGATTTGCGTCAGCAGTTGTGCGATGCGTTCGCCCGCGCCGACGAAGACGAAACGACCGGTGTCGTCGTTCTCCGCGCAAATGGCCGTAGCTTCTGCGTCGGATACGACATCAATACCGGCGATCCGGAAAAGGAGAAAAACCGCCACGATGCGATGAAATGGCACGACTCGTTAACCGACGACATGGCGTTTGAGTTCGCACCGTGGGACATGCGCAAGCCGGTCATCGCTTCCGTGCAGGGCCATACGCTCGGTGGCGGCTGCGAATTGGCGATGTTCTGCGACATCACCATCGCCGCCGACAACGCACTGTTCGGCGAGCCGGAAATCCGCTTCTCCAATGTTGGGCCGGCCATCATCATGCCGTGGATTATCGGCTACAAGAAGGCGCGAGAGCTGCTCTATTTCGGCGATATGATCGACGCCGAGACAGCCGAGCGGCTGGGCATGGTGAACCATGTCGTGCCACTCGATGACCTCGAGAAATTCACGATGAATTTCGCCCATCGCATGACCTTGATCGCACCGGAAGCGCTAGAGAAAACCAAACTGGCCATCAATCGTGGCGCCGATTGCGGCGGCTTCCGCAGCGCCATGCAGGCTGGGCTCGACATCGTCGCTCCGATTTACGCGGCCAAGACCGAAGTTGGATTGAAGTTTACCGAAATTCGCCTAAAGGAAGGCCTGCCAGCAGCCCTGAAATGGCGCCGGGAACAATTCGCGGCGTATGAATAAATCGGCAAATCGCGGCGCTGGTGACGTTCACGACACTATGCTATCCAACGCGAAAATAGCAGGAGAGTAGTCGTGGCCGAGTTGCTGTGGGAACCGCCCGCCGAGCGGATAGAGAATGCCAATGTCACGGCGTTTCGCCGCGCCGTCGAGCAACAATGGAACGTCAACCTTCCGGACTACGCGGCGTTGCACGATTTCTCGATTGCCGAGTTGGAAAAGTTCTGGGTCAGCGTCCGGGATTTTTGCGACGTTCGCGCCGAAAGTTGGGGTGACCGTGTTCTCGTCGACGGCGACAAAATGCCGGGCGCGAAATTCTTC
>JAJFJC010000076.1 GCA_021774385.1 Alphaproteobacteria bacterium | reverse complement strand
GTCGGCTGACATCAGACCACGCACGGCGAATGCTTAGCATGGCGATTGGGCCCTCGTGCCCTCCAGGGGGGCAATTAGGGCGCGTGGGGGTGGTGGCGGTGGACACTCGGTCGGGGCGGCGTGGCTGGGTGGGGACGGGTTATATTTACATTTTTGGCTGGGTCCACCGGGCGGCGGCAGGTGGGCCCAGGTACACGGGGTCCCGCTCGCGTGAACGGGGCCGCACCCGTCGTGTCCCCGCCTCGGCTGCGCCTCTGTTCGCCGTCTGTCGGTCGAGCCAGGCCTTTCTGGCCGCGGCCGCGCGCAGCTTGCGCGCGGCTCGGTCCGGACACTCGGCCGGGCTAGTCGGCAGACTGGCGACGGGGGCAACAGCAGGCCTCGGGGCGGCCGCCGCCGCTACCGCCGCCGGCGGCGAGAGGGCAGTGCCGCTTTCTGCCGCCAGCATGGTAGACATACGAGCAAAGCTGGCACTTGGTGCCGGCGGCGGCGCGCGCTGCTCGCGCTCCAACTCGGCCGCGTCCAGTCGCTGCTGAAAGGCAAAGACCTTGAGGTTGCAGAAGATTCTGTCTGGCCGCACGTCGCCTTCGATGGTCAGCCCGGCCAGTGTTCGCACCCGACTCAGCGCCACGTAGACCTGCCCCGCGTCAAAGGTCCGGTCCAGCCGCATCGTTGCCCGGCTGATCGACATGCCCTGTGCCTTGTGGATGGTCATGGCCCAGGCCAGTGTCAGTGGCAGCTGACGGCCGTGCATCGCACCGACCACGGTGCGCCCGTTCCGTACCTTGGCCTCCCAGTCATTTGGCTCCATCTCCATCGGCACATCCTGGCCGTGCCACAGGACCACAGGGGTCGGCGGGTTGGTCAGAGCGCGCGCTTCGAGTTTCTTCAGCCGGGCTACCGCAGCCGCTTTTGCCGCCTCCGGTGCGTCCGGAGTGTGCAGCAGCGTCTCGACCCGCGCGCGGGCGGCATCCAGTCTCGCGGCATTGTCGTAGCGTAACTCCACCACCACACCCCGTGTGCCATTGACCAGACCGCGCTCGGGGGCGAGATTGCACAGCAGCAGCACCTGGGCCCCGACCCGCAGCACCAGAGTCTCTGGCGCTGAGAGCTGCCGGGCAAAGGTCTGCAGCTGGGCAGGCGTGGCACAGCCGGCCGGCTCACAGCAGACGGTGCGCTGATAGGTGGCCTTCTCCCCGGGCAGCTTCTCCAGCTCGGCCAGATTCATCGCGTCGACGTTGATCCGGCGGGCGTACAGGGTCGTCGGCAAAATCCCGTTCTCGTCGGCCTCTGGGGTGCCGATCGACTTGCGCAGCAGGGCAATGTGCTGCTCGGTCGGCTGGCCGACGCGTACCGCGTCCAGCACCTCGCGCCACTCGGCGTCGCGCTGGCGAAAGCTGGTGTTGAGCTGTACCGTCTGCAGGTCGAGCTCTGCCCAGCCGCCCAGCTCAAAGACAAAGGTGTGCTTTGGCTCCACCCCATACGCCTCCAGGCCAGTGTACTCCTTGTCAAACGGCTTGACTGGAGGCAGCTGGAAAAAGTCGCCCGACAGCAGCAGCTGGATCCCCGCAAACGGCCGCCCGGCCTTGCCCTGCGGTTCGTTGCGGGCCAGGCGGATCATGGCGTCGGCTGCAACCCAGGTGTCTGGTGCCAGCATCGAGATCTCGTCGAGGATCAGCGTGGTCACGGGCGCCCAGCGCTTGCGCAGCCACCTGAGCAGCCCCACGTTGTGCTTCTTCTTAAAGTGCTCGACCATCTCCTCGGGCGTGCGGTCGCCCATGCCCAGCGAGGCGGCCGAGTGCAGCGTCGTGCCGCCGATGGGCACCGCAGCAATGCCCGTCGTGGCCGTCACCATCACCGTCTTGCCCTGCGCCGTCAGCGCCTCGATGATCGCCAGAATGGTGTGCGTCTTCCCGCCGCCGCCCTTTCCCGTCAGAAAGACGTTGGCGCCGCCCATGATCAGATCAAAGGCACGCTGTTGCTGCTCGTTTAGCGCAGCGGCCGTGCCGCCGTTTGCCGCCGCCGCCGCCGCCACCACCACGTCCACCCGTCGGTCCGACATACGTGCCCGGTGGTCAGCGTCTGTGCTGGCCACCAGGCACCACGTGCGTATATATGCCCAGCACCGGCATGTCGCCGGTGCCTATCCGATTGTGCCCCCAGCCCCCAGGGGGGGGTCCGTTCAACCGGCGTCTCGTCGCGCCTTCCAGCTGCGGCGCAGTCGGGCACGAATGACACGGTCTTGGAGTCTGTCCCGTATGGTGATGCATGCGGCCTCGGACAGGCACCGGGGGGACGAGAGCACCTGCCGCAGCTCGGCGCAGCCCGACGCCTGGGCCGCCGCAAGGGCGGCTCGGTGTGCGGGCGACGTCCGCGGAACGACCGGAAGCCGGAGCAGCCAGATGACCGTGTCAAGATGACACACAGAGCTGACGGGCAGGCGACCGACCCAGCTAACCGTGTCAAGCAGAATCTGCCCGCGGGCCGGGTGGTCGGCCGGAAGGCCACCCGGCCCCAGCAGCCGTTGCCAGCCCACGTGGAGGCGCAACTGTGTGCCGATGGGCGCGCCCCGGGGGACTGGGTACCACGACAGCCGGAGGGACGCCTCCCACCGGCCGGCGGCGCGACGGGACGCCGTCTCAAAGGAAGCGTCTGCGTGGGCCCCCGAAAAGAGGACGGCTGCGCAGCGAGGCGCTGTGCAGCACATCAAGGCGTTGACGGCCCCGACCCGTGCGACCATGTCTGCACTGCCCAGCAGGAACCACAGACACTGCGCCGCGTCGCGAGACACTGCCCGCGTCAGCAGCACGGTGGTCAGGTGGGCCCGGGCGCGCCGCCCGAGATACTCCACCGGACCGGTGAGCCACGGGCGCACGCGAGCGCCGTCGGCCGGCACCGGTGCCGGCAGCGTCACGGGTGCGCCCGCCACCGGCAGCGACGCCGGCGGCCACACTGGCACGCCCATCAACCGCTGGACAATGTCCAGCCGGTTCGAGGTGACCGCATCGCAGAGCAGCTGCTGGCGCGCCCTGGTGCGGCCGCCGCTCGTGGCGAGCGCGGCCAGCCCGTCCATGCGCCCGGTGACGACGGCCAGCACGAGCGCGGCTCGAAGATAGGCGGCCCGCTCCCGCCGGTCGCCGGCTGCGCGCAGCATGCGCTGGCACAGCTCGGTGCGGTCCAGCTGCCAGGCCACCGCGCAGAGCATGCGACTGTGTGCGATGGACGCCCGGGGGCACCGCACGACGGCCGTCTCGACCAGCGCCCGCCAGCAGCGGCAGACGTTGCGCAGGCGCAGCGCGCACATCGGCTCCGTCGCCCACACCTCGCACAACACGAGATCCCACAGCTCCGGGGGCAGACCCGCGGAGGTCGCCAGTACCATCGCACGGACGCGCTCGCCGCGTGCCGTGGTGGTGCCGCGGCCGCGACAGTGTGTATATACGAGGAGATTACCCAGCCACCCAACACGGCCGAGTGCGCGGCAGGCTGGTGTAAATTGCGGGTTTACGAAAGGGCCAGAGTGAGGTGGGGGTGGACCATCAGCTGCACCACGGTATAGCACATGGGGTCGGGAGCGGCAAAGACGCCGTTCGCCGCCGCGGTGTGCAGCTGCACACGCAGAAGCACCGTCACAATCCAGCGTCCCGTCGGCGGCGAACGGCAAGTGCCCGGTGGGTCACGGCACAGTACAGCGGTCGCCCAAGTGGATGATTGGGCATACGAAGCAGGCCAATGTGGGTACTAAGTGGCGCTGATGACTTAGTCAAAGTGCACAGCCCGCGAATAATTGCACAGGATCGCCCGGGAAGCAGACCACGGGAGGGGAAGGTTATGGTAAAGTCGGGGTTTATTGGCTGCACGACTCGTCTGCGATTGCCTCGTCGCCAAAGTCCGCGGCGGCGCGCTCTGCGGCGTCTGCCGCCAGGGCACGGCGCCGTCGGTGGTCGTGGGAGGTGTAAAGCAGCCAGACGAGACTGGCTGCAGCGGCGCTGCAGACGGGCAGAAAGATGGGACCACGGGGAGCCCACAGCACGACTGCGACATGAAACAGCAGCGCGGCACACTGAGCACTGAGCACCAGGCGCATGCCCAGCTGCCAGGCGCCCAGCAGGTGGGCCGCGCCACGGGTGGAAAGTTGCTGGTAAAGGCTGTGCAGGAGCAGTAGGAATACCAGGAGGGTCCGCCAATTCCAGCCGGCCCAGCCGAGCAATCGGCTCAGACGAGAGGTGTCCGCGGCGGCAGCGTCGGCAGACTGGTGCATCCAGGCCAGCAGAACCCACAGGGCCGGCACGAGCTGCGCCACACCGGCAACCACAACGCGCAGCAGGGCCCGCCAGCACATGGGACGACTGAGGCCCGGCCAGGCCACGCCACGCACGGGAAGGCCGTCTGTGCCCGCATTAGGCGGGCCGAGCTGACGATAGTTGAGTCGGCGCGCCTCTGCCGCCTGCAGACCAAGCCAGCCTAGCTGCAGGCTGAGCAGCAGCGCCCAACAAAATGGCGCGAGTGCACCGGCCGCTGTTAGCAGCCGAGGGGCTGGACGATCAACGCGCAGCAGTGCGTGCACCAGGGCCACCAAGACCCAGAGGGTCCCCGTGCCGCACTGGAACAGACGCCAGAGGTTGTTGTGCAGGGTGCTGGTGCGGGCGATGGTGTCGGCCGCGTCAATCGACAGGGTAAGCATGGCCGACACGTGGAACACCACCACCAACCCACTGGCCAGCCAGTCGACCGTCTCCGCCGTCTGCAGCCAGGTCTCAGACATACCGCGGGCACCCGGGCAGCCCGGAAGAGATCACCGCTGCGACGAGCTAGGGTAATAGGGCCGGCGGCGCTGTTACGTTATCTGGCCACAGCCTCTTGCCTGCCCGTATCCGACCCTGGCCATCGCCCGAGCAGGCAGCCGGCCTGACCGCCACCACCAGCCCAGCCCGCAAAATGCCCCCACCGCCACCATCCACGCGCCCTAATCACCCCCTGGAGGGCACGCGCGGCCACGCGCCATGCTAAGCATTCGCCGTGCGTGGTCTGATGTCAGCCGACGGCCGCCTGACGTCAGGCGGCGCCACCTCAGTCCGACGCGATCGTGTCAGACTGACTCAGCGGTGTCAGTCTGCGTCGGCCGGCGGTCAGACTGACGCAAAAACCGTTCCGCCGGCGGAACCAAAATGGTCCGTAAACGTCAGGTTTCGTCAGGTTTCAACGAGGCCCGTGGCCCGGCGC
>JAJFJC010000075.1 GCA_021774385.1 Alphaproteobacteria bacterium | reverse complement strand
CCCGTCCTCGCTCAATCGGGCCGCCATGACGCATCCCGCCGACCCGGCCCCGACGACGATATAATCCGCATTCATTATCCTGTTTCCTTCAAGCGCTCCAGTGCAACGGTTTTGCCCCTGGCGTGGCGACACGGTGGGTGGAACGAAAAATGTCCCGAACCTCGTCACATTGAAGGCAACGTGGTTCGGGACATTATTTTCCCTAAATCCAAACCGTAACGCACCGAGTTAAAGAGGTTACAGTGATTGGATAAATTTTCTCTACGCTATTCGGCCGCCTCCGCCACGCGCATCTTCGGCATGACTTCCGTGCCGAACCATTCGAGCTGCTCGACCATGATTTTTTCCGGCGTGCCCATGGCGGATTGTGCATTCACATCCTCCAAGCCCGGGTACCTGACGTTCAAATCCTCGAGGAATTCGACAAACCCCTCGGGCGGGCCGCAATACCAGGCGCCATTTTCGCAGGCATCTTCCAGTGTCGGAATGCCGGAATCCGGGATCCCGCCCCGTTTACCAATTGCCTCGATTTGCTCCGGTTTCAGTTTCCCGAGGAAACCAAGCGGCCCGAACATCTTGGCATGTTCTTCATAGAAGGGCCGCGCTTCCTTGATCGCTTGTTCTTTGGTGTCGGCGAGATGGAAGGAAATGCCGAGACAGAGATCGGTCCCGGGTTGAGATTCCATGCCGGCCCGCAAATGTGCTTCGTGAAACGCGCCAATCGAACTGTTCAGTAGCAGCGCGGAACCGCCACCGATTATTCCCTTGATTCCATGCTTCATCATGAAATCGAGACCACGATCGGTCGCACTAACGACCGGCTGCCAGCATTCAACTGGAAGATTCTTGGGCCGCGGTACGAGAGTCAATTCCTTCAAGTCATATCCGCGATAGGGAACTTCCGCCGGCAGGGTGTAATATTTTCCCTTGTGCGAGAACTTGGGCTGGTTGAACGCCTTGAACAGAATATCGACCTGTTCCTCGAAGATTTCCCGGTTTGCATCCTTATCGAGCAAGGGGCCGCCGAGCGTCTCGACCTCGCGGGTGTGATAGCCGCGCCCAACGCCGAAGATGCAGCGGCCGTTAGTCAGATGATCGGCGACCGCGAAGTCCTCCGCCAAACGCAACGGATGCCACATCGGTGTAATATTGAAGCCGCAACCATATTTCAGATTATCGGTTATATGCGACAGATGCACCGCCAGCATCGGAATGTTCGGAATGACTTCGTAGCCTTCATGCTGGAAATGATGCTCGGCGAACCACAGCGCGTGAAAACCCAGCTTGTCCATGGTTTTAGCCAATGCCTCGGTCTTGCCGAAGACGCCCGCCAATTGATCATCCGAATAGCGCCGCTCGTTCGCAGGGGTTGCGTCCGTGCCCATATCGCCGAGATCAATATGTCCGGCAAAAAGTGATGAAAAACGTTTAATCATTCCAGCTCTCCTATCCCGCGCGGCGGAGTTGCTCCCGCATCACGCCATTCTGTTATTGGGGGAAAGGGTAGCAACTGAATGGCGTAAAAAATAGCCGTTTCATGTTTTTAAAGCTCTATTTGTCCAGACATATGGCAATTTGCCGCGTTCGCCGGTCATATCAGCGAGTCAGACTCCATTCCCGTCGTTTGATACAGGGATATAATCGACCTCAACATCGATGACGATGCGTTAATATATAACCCATCACGGAGCGATTGATATTTCGCTTCAGATAAGGAATTCCTACCCATGCGCGCTGACGAATGCTTTACATTTCGCCCGGCTACGCGAAACGATCTGGAGTTTGTGGTCGCTTTATTGGCGCAGGATAATCTCGGGAAAACCCGCGAGTCGAAATCGAAGACCCTATCTCCCGCCTATGTGCGGGCGTTCGAGGTTATTGAGAAAGATCCAGGAAACGAAGTCATCGTCGCCGAGGACGGTCACGGAATCGCCGGCACGATGCAACTGACTTATATTCCGAATCTCACATTCCAGGGCGCGACCCGATGCCAGATCGAAGGGGTCCGGGTCGCCGAACGGGTTCGGGATCAGGGCCTGGGCCGTAAAATGTTCGATTGGGCCGCTATTCGAGCAAAGGAGAAAGGATGCGGGATCGTCCAACTGACCTCGAACAAGGCGCGGACCGGAGCGTTGGCGTTTTATGAAAAGCTCGGCTATGAAGCGAGCCATGTCGGCTTCAAGCTATATTTCGACTGATCGCCATTGTTGAACGGTTATAGGGAACGCCTTTGCACATTCCCGAAGTCCTTTATGACGTCCTGATCTTCCTCGCGGCCGCGATTGTCGTGGTGCCGTTGCTGCGTCGATTCCGGATTAGCTCGATCCTGGGGTATCTCGCCGCCGGCGTGCTGATCGGCCCGCATGCTTTTTCCTTGGTACAGCTTTCGTCGGGCGCCCACGCGCTCGCGGAATTCGGCGTCGTATTTTTGCTCTTCATGATCGGTTTGGAGCTTTCCGTCGAGCGGCTGCGGAGCCTCGCCGGGAGTGTGCTGGGTCTCGGCACGATGCAAGTCGTGATAACCGGCTTCGCCATTGGTGGTGTCGCCGTCGCCTTCGGCGCGACCGCGCGGGAAGCCATCGTCATTGGCGGCGGCCTCGCCCTCTCATCGACGGCGTTCGTGCTGCAGCTTCTCATTGAACGCGGCGAACGAGCGACCGGACATGGCAAGGCTGCCTTCGCGATTTTGCTGCTCCAGGATCTGGCTGTCGTACCCTTGCTCATAATCGTGCGGCTGCTCGGTGAATCCGAGGCGGGAATAGCACAGCTCGCACTGCTGTCCGCCCTGCAGGCAGGGGCCGCGATCGCTGCGATCGTCATTATCGGACGGCTTGTGCTGCGGCCGCTGTATCGCATTATCGCGGCGGCGAACAGTTCGGAACTTTTCGTCGCCGCGACCCTACTTGTCATTCTGGGCACCAGTTGGCTGGTATCGCTGGGCGGATTCTCAATGGCCCTGGGCGCTTTCATGGCGGGGTTGCTGCTTGCGGAGACCGAATACCGGCATCAGGTTGAAGCAGATATCCGACCGTTTCGCGGTATCTTTCTCGGCCTTTTTTTCATGATCATCGGCATGACCATAGACCTGCCGCTAATCGGGGGACGCTGGCTGGAAATCGTCTTGCTGGTCTTGGCCTTGATGGCCGGGAAGTCCGTGATCACGGCGGTTTTGTGCCGCCTCGCGGGCCAAAGCAACGAAACGGCAATCAGAACGGGTTTGCTTCTGTCACAAGGCGGTGAATTCGGTTTCGTCATATTCGGTGCCGCGATGCTCGGCGGCGTGTTACCGAACGAGGTCGGGCAAATTCTTCTCGCCGCCATTTCGATCAGCATGGCCCTAACTCCGGCTATGAACTTCGCGGGTGATCGTTTGGCGCGGGTGATCGACAAAGGACCCGCGCCGAACCTTGCCGCCATCAATGCGGAAACTCAAGATTTGAGCCGCCATGTCGTGATTGTCGGTTTTGGCCGCGTCGGACAAACCGTCGCGAAAGCGCTGGCGCTTGGCGGTGTTGAATATGTCGCGCTCGACCTCGACCATCAACGCGTCCGAAACTGCCACCGAAAAGGAATGTCGGTTTATTACGGCAATGGTGGCGATATTGGCATTCTCAACGCCGTGGGTGCGGGACGGGCAAGCGCAGCAGTTATTACCACCGATTTAAGCGCGTCAACCGATCAGGCTGTGAAGGCCTTGCGCGGCAGTTTTCCAGATCTGCAGATTTTCGTACGCGCGCGCAATCTTCGGCACCGGCGCGACCTGACCCAGGAAGGCGCGACATCCGTCGTGCCCGAAGCGCTTGAGGCAAGCATCCAGCTTGCCGGCATCGTCCTACGCGCGGTTGGCACGAATATTGATACGATCGACGAAGTCGAGCAGGAAATTCGGCAAGAAGACTACGCGGCGCTCGAAGAAATAGAAGGCGATTCCTAGACCGGAATTAGGTCATCCTAATCTTTCTTTCCGCTGCCCAGCAGCCAGGCGGGAATCATCGCCAAAACGAAGACGATGACAAAAATCATGAATCCGTCTTGGAAACCAAGCGTTGTCGCTTGTGCCTCGATAACCTGTCCGAGGAAGTAAAGCGAGCCCGGTTCGGTAACGAATTCCGGTACACCGGATTCTCGCAATAGCTGCCCGACACCGTCCAAAAACTCCCGGCTCGACGTGTTTGAGGAGTCCTGGGTTGCGGTAAGCGCATCGGCGTGGAACTGCGTGCGCATCTGTACGAATACGACCCAGGCGTTGGTGCCGAGCGAGCCGCCAAGCTGGCGCGAAAAATTGACCATCCCCGCCCCGGAATTGAGCTTTTCGGGTTCGAGCGTCCGAAGCGCGGTACTCATCAGGAATGGCATGGTGAAGGCCATGCCGAACCGGCTGATGATGTAGTAGATCATGAGACTATAAAAGGGCGTATTCACATCCGCATCGATCATGAAAGCGGATCCCGACGCGAACAGTGTCAGCCCGATCATGATTCCCAATCGAGCTGAAATCGTATCGGCCAAACGGCCCGTGAATGGAAGGGCCGCGGCTACCATTAAGGCCGCCGGCATAATCAACAATCCTGCCGCCAGCGGCGTCATTCCCTGCACCAATTGGCCAAAAACGGGTACGGCGTAAGACGTACCGAAATTACCGATGCCAAAAATCAAAGTGATGATGATGACCGCTGTATATTCGCGATTGCTAAAAATGGACAGATCGATCAGCGTCGCCCCACTGCGCATTTGCGAACGCAGGAAACCGATACTGCAAACAATGGCGATGACAAACATGGTGATGATGCGGTCCGATACCCACCCGTCGCGCTGTCCGTCTGTCAGACCGGTCATCACACAATAGAGCGCCACGATGATCAATCCATATCCCGTCCAGTCGAAAGGTTGCTCCTTCGCATCGCGATAAGACGGCATGAAGACCAGCCCCGCGATAAAGGCGGCCACGACCAAGGGCAAGGGTGCGAAAAAGATGTAGCGCCAATCGAAGAAATCAATCGCAATGCCGCCAAAGGCGGGACCGATCGCGACCGCTAGCGAAAGCGCCATGCCGTAGAGGCCCATCGCCGACCCGCGCCGGTCGCTGGGGAACACTTGGAAGATCGTCACCATCACGAGCGGCTGAATAACCCCCGCCGAAAAACCCTGCAGGGTGCGGCCGAAGACGACGAAGCTGTAATCCTCGGCGAACCCGCAGATAAGACTGCCGATCGTGAAGATGATCAGTGTTGCCGAGAAACCGATACGCTGACCGAACACGGCGATGACCCAGGCATTGAGGAGTTGACTGGTCGTCATGGCGATATTGAACGCCGTGGCCATCAACTGTGCCTGGTCGAGCCCGATGCCGAATGCCCCCATGACGTCGGGAACGGCGACATTCGCGATAGTGCCCGACACCACCATGACGAAAGACGCCATCATCCCCGTTACGGTGACCAGCATCCGGTAGGATGGGCCATAACGGGCGAACAGTTCGTCGACGGATTCCGTTCTCACGTCAGCGCTTCCACGCGACATCGGTTGGGCCGTACTTCAAGGTTTGGAAAGCCCATCAACGAGAGCCAGATCCGATTCTGAATAGATGGAAATTGCCGGGCGATGCTATTGCAATCACACCAATATGCATAGGGGACCCAATCGGGTTAGGATACCGTAAAATTCCCAATACGGCGGAATTCCAGTCCTTCAACGTCACTCGAGCGGAGCAACATTAATGCGCGTCGTAAAAGTCCTGAACATTCAACGCATGACAGCGGAAGAAACCAACCGGTTAAAGGCGATCAGTCCCGCAATCAAATACACCGATGCGGCCGGCTGGTTCGACGGCGAAATCCGTGACACATGGCCCTCCTTTACGTCCAACCGTTATCTCTCCCCCGACGCAGAGGGCGATGGAACCAAGGAGGAGCGCGATGCGCTGCTCGCGGAAGCGGAGGTCGTCCTTGGCGGATGGCCCTTCCCGCTCGATCTTCGGGCCCGGGCACCAAAACTCAAATGGTTTCATCAACGGCCGGCCGGCGCCAGCAATCTGATGCTCGGCGATTTGTGGGGTAGCGACGTAACCGTGACCACATCGCGCGGCTTTGGTAATACGCTTCCGATCGCGGAGTACACCGTGGCCGGTATCCTCCATTTCGCGAAAGGCCTACAGCGAACAACCGTCGACAGCGCGCGCGCCGAATTCGACCATAGTGCCTATAAACCGCTATTGATCGAAGGAAAGACCGTTTGCGTTATTGGCGCCGGTGGTATCGGTCAGGACGTGGGACGGCTCTGCGCGGCGCTCGGCATGCGCGTCATCGGCACGCGGCGGCATCCGCCGGCAGCGGGTGACGCTCTGCCGGAAGGATTTAGTGAAATACGGCCCCCAAGCGATCTCATGGCGATGCTCGCGGAAAGCGATTTCATTGCGGTGTGCTGTCAATGGACACCGGAAACCACGAATTTGATCAACGCCGAGTCATTGGCCGCGGCAAAACCCGGCGGTGTTCTGGTGAATGTGGCGCGCGGCGAGATCATCGACGAGGATGCCTTGGCCGACGCGCTCGATTCCGGACATCTGCGCGGTGCCGCGCTCGACGTCTATATCGGCGAGTTCGAGCGCACAGCGCCGCCAAGGTTGTGGCAACACCCGAACGTTTTAATTACACCACACACCTCCGGCATGACGGATATAAACCGCCACCGGGCGATCGAGGTTCTATGCGAAAATATGGCGTTGTATTTGGACGATAAGCCCCTTCGCAACGTCGTCGATTGGGAAGCGGGTTACTGATGCGCCTCGCCATTATCAACGATTATCAGAACCTCGCCCGGGAGGCGGCGGATTGGTCGCAGCTTCCGGCGGAGGTCGCCGCCGATTTCTTCCAGGACCGGCTTACCGATCCCGAAACAGCGGCTAGTTTGCTTGCGCCCTACGACATCGTTGTCACCGCGCGGGAGGAAACACAGTTCGACCGGGCCTTGATCGAACGACTGCCGAAGCTGAAGTTTCTGGTCACGCACGGCCAACGCAATGCAGCCCTCGACATGGCCGCGTTGGCGGCGCGGCAAATCACGGTGAGTGGCACGGGATATGGCTTTCCTATCGCAACCGTGGAGTTGGCATGGGGCCTGATCCTCAGCCTTCTAAAGCATATTCCCGAAGAAGACCGTGCGATGCGCGACGGCGATTGGGGGATCGATTTGCCGCTTGGACTTAGCGGCAGGACATTAGGCGTCGTCGGTCTTGGCACCCTCGGCTCCGGCGTCGCCAAGGTCGGCAAGGCCTTCGATATGGACGTCATTGCCTGGAGCGAAAACCTCACCGATGCGCGGTGTGCCCAATTCGGCGTCGAACGAGTCGATAAAGACACGCTGTTTAAGACAGCGGACATCGTTAGCGTTCATTTGATTTTGGGGGATCGGAGCCGCGGCATTGTTGGCGCGCGTGAAATCGGACTGATGAAACCTTCAGCCTTGTTGATCAACACGGCGCGTGGTCCCATCGTTGACGAGGCCGCGTTAATCGCGGCCTTGGAGGCAGGGAACATCGCTGGTGCCGGCCTCGATGTCTATGACCAGGAACCACTCCCACGCGATCACAAATTCCGAACGATGCCCAACACCGTCCTGATGCCGCATATCGGTGGCCGGACGCGGGAAAATTTCATTGCCCGGTACCAGGACAGTTTGGAAGACGTGCTCGCCTGGCTCGCTGGCAATCCGGTTCGGGTGCTTGACTAAACACTTGCTCGGGAGAAGACGGTGACCGATTTCGACCCCTTCGCCGGTGCCCATCAAATTGCCGCGGACATCCGCGCTAAAAAAGTCACGGCCCGCGACGTTCTCGAGGCCTATCTCGAGCGGACGGAACGCTACAACCCGGATCTGAATGCCATCATCTTCAGCGATCCCGACGGCGCACGGCAGCGTGCCGATGCCCTTGATGCCCTGGCGGCCCGCGACGAATGGCTCGGACCGCTGCACGGCGTGCCGATGACAATCAAGGAATCCTATAATATCGTTGGAATGCCCACGACCTGGGGCATGCCCTCGCTCACCAACAATTATGCGGACACGAACGCGCTGTCCGTCGACCGCCTGAACGCCGCCGGCGTTAATCTTTTTGGTAAAACGAACGTCCCACTTCTTCTCGCCGACTGGCAGAGCTACAACGATATCTACGGCGTAACGAATAACCCCTGGAACCTGGATCTTAGTCCCGGCGGTTCATCGGGTGGGTCGGCCGCAGCGCTGGCCGCGGGCATGACCGGCCTGGACGCCGGCAGCGATATCGGTGCTTCTATCAGGAACCCTGCCCATTTCTGCGGTGTCTTCGGACATAAGCCAAGTTATGGCGTCATATCGCCGCGCGGGCATGCTTTGCCCGGATCATTGACCTATGCCGATATTTCGGTTGTCGGCCCCCTCGCCCGAACCGCCAAGGACCTCGCCATCGCCTTGGATGTGATGGCCGGACCGGACGAAACCGACGGCGTCGCTTGGCGGCTTGAATTACCGAAGGCCAAGAAAACCAAACTGTCCGAATTCAAGATCGGTGTCATGCTTTCGGAACCCGGTTCGACCGTCGACCGCGAGATGACTGATGTGCTGCAGTTCCTGATCGATAACATCGCGCAAGCCGGTGCGACGGTCGACGACACGGCCCGCCCCGATATCGACCTCTACCGCGCTTATGAACTTTATGTCCTGTTGCTACGCGCCGCGACGTCGGGCCGGATGCAGCCGGAAGATATTGAGGCGCAAAAATCATCAGCCGCCGCACTCGATTCCGGTGACGGCAGTTATTACGCCCGAATGCTCCGCGCCAATACCATGGGACACAGCCAATGGCTCCAACTCAACAACGAACGGGCCCATTTGCGCCGACGTTGGGCCGAATATTTCGAAGAGTATGATCTACTGCTCTGCCCCGCCGCCGCCTCGGCGGCGCAACCGCATGACCATCAGGGCGAACGCTGGGAGCGAACGATTACCGTCAACAACGAACGCGTACCGACAACCGACCAAATGTTTTGGGCCGGCATCGGCGGCGTGGTCTACCTCCCCGCCAGCGTCGCGCCGGCGGGTCTCACCCGTTCCGGCCTACCGGTCGGCATCCAGATCATCGGGCCGAATTTTGGCGACCATACTTGCATCGAATTCGCACGGTTGATCGAGGAAAATTTCGGCGGCTTCGTCCCCCCGCCGGATTATTAATCGTAGGAAATATCGTCGGCAGCGAGGTGCCGCCACTTCGTGCCTTGCTGTTGTTCCTCGTAAAAATGCGCGGCAAAACTGACTGAGCGGGGCGTGATCAAAAACATACGCGTCAATTGCCACGGAAAGCCAAGGTCGAGGATGACCGCCGCGCCGACGCCGTCCAGGTTTAGAGGAATGGATTTTCCGGTCGTCCGCTCGATTTCCTGCTCGATCATTTCCACCAAACGGCAGTAGGGTCCAAAACAGTCCTCGTCTCGAGCTATTTCGAGCATTTTTGGCGAGCGCGGGTCGGCTCCATGTAGGGGTATACCGTAGCCTGGAATCCGTCCCCCGCGTCCGACTAATTCCTTCGCTAAGTTCTGAAGGGCTTCATCCGAGGTATCGCCTTTCAGTTTAGCGACTTCCTCGGAAAGCATCTTCGCCAATTGTTCACCCGCGCCCCCCATCGTGTCCCCGAACGCCATGATCCCGCCGGCCATGGCCGCTTGAATTGATGTCCCATAAGACGCATAGCAACGCGCGATCATGGACGGCGGCGCGATGCCGTGTTCGATGGAGGCCACGAGCAGGGCATCAAGTACCCTCGCTTGCGCCTTGCTCGGTTCAGCCCCCGCCAGCAACAGGAACATTGTCTCCGCGAAGGTGAGCGAGCCGATTAACTCGCTCAACTTGCACCCGCGGATTAACACTTCCTCTTCGGTATCGGTACTGACGACCTCTGCAATGCCAGTCCGCCAATTCGTCATGTTGTCCGCGCTCATATGTTGCCTTTCTCTATCGAATTCAGCTTAGTCAGGTTTATAAACCACCGCTGACGAGACGCTGCTATAGTTCAAGGAAATGCGATTAATCAGACCCTTTGAAATTTTCTTCCTCGGCGGCGCCATTCTTATTGGTGCATGTGTCGCGCTGTGGCTATCGATATGGAGTCCCGACGCCCTGATCCGTGACCCCTTGCCATTATATCGGCAGGCCTCCGTTAAGGTCACCGCGGACAATAAAAATAAACGTGAGATACTCGACGTGCGGCTTGTTGACCCCGATGACAACGTCGTCGGTTTTTCCGTTAGCCTGCCCTTGGGAAGTTTCGATGAAGACGCTGGCGAAAGATTGCCGACTCTCGTTGTTATTTCGGGGTTTCGAGGGGCACACCACAATTTGGAACGCATTCCAGAACCGGGCCCGAATGTCATTATTTCCTATGATTATCCCTACCGGCCAGAGGAATGGAAAACCGCATCCTTGTTGGAGCGTATTCTCATCGCGCGCCGTGTGGCGTTTCGTATGCCGAACGATGTCGCGGGCTTGATGGCTTGGGTACGCCGGCAGCATTGGGCGGACCGCAGCCGGATAAGTTTGGTCGGTGTCAGCCTTGGCGCAATCGCGCTACCCGTGATCCGCCGACGCGCGTCTGCAACAGGACAAACCGCTGGTCCTTCCGTCATCGCCTATGGCGGCGTCGACCTTCACGCCATGGCCGCGGATAATATAGACCTATCTCCAGGCTGGCTTCGGGAAATTGTTGCGTGGGGTATCGCTGTTGCGCTGCGGCCTCTCGAACCCGCGGCCCATCTCTCGGAAATCACGGGGCCGTTTCTACTGATTAACGGACGTGATGACGAACGTCTGCCGAGGGAAAGCGTGGAACGCCTCCATGCCTTAACGCCAGAGCCGAAAACAATCATCAACGTCAAGGGCGCACATATAGACGGGAACCGCCCCGAAATTATAGAAAACACAGTCCGCCTGGCCCGAGTTTGGTTGGTCAGCAAAGGGGCCTTGAACCCTTCGCGATAAAAACGGATACCATGAATTGTATCCCGCGCCATCCCGATCGCGATTAATACCCGATCAGGCCGAGAGAATTTTCTGCAACCGTTCCGCCAGTATGGCCTTGGTGAATGGCTTGGGAAGAATATCAATGTTGGCATCAAGATCGGTTGCCGTTGCCGCATATCCCGACATGAATAGAACCTTAATACCCGGCATAATGTCCTGAGCAAACCGCGCAATACTGAGGCCATCCATACCTCCCGGTAGGACCACATCAGCAAGCAACAAATCAAACTCTTGCTCGTGTTCCATTATTTTTTGGGAATCGATGCCATCTTTGGCTTCAGTCGCTATATATCCAAGGCTTCTTAATATACAGGCCGTTAATTCCCGCAATTCAGTATCATCTTCAACAATTAAGATTTTCTCGGAATTTTTGCTATGTAGTGGCATCCGATCGTTTTCGTCCATTGGCACGGAAAGCATATTCAACGAACACGGTAAATATATTTCAATCCTGGTACCCTGCCCCGGTTTGCTGAACGCTTTAACATGGCCGTTGGACTGATTTACGAAACCATGCACCATACTAAGTCCAAGCCCGCTGCCTTTTCCGACGTCCTTTGTCGTGAAAAAAGGATCGAATATGCGCTCGAGGACATCGGCCGACATGCCCTCTCCACTATCGATAATCGATAGCCGAACCTGTCCGCGCGAATTGATGCCAGAACCGATTTCAGCTTGTTGTACTTCGTTCTTAGTCACGATTTTCAAGGTACCGCCGTTCGGCATCGCATCGCGCGCGTTCAAGGCAAGGTTCAAAATCGCGTTTTCAAGGGCTGACTGATCAAGTTCTATTGGCTCCAGCGCATCCTCCAGATTTATTGCTACATCGATTTGTTCCCCCAGACTCCGCTTCAGCAAGTCTTCCATGCCTTCGATTACTTGATTCAAGTCAAGTGTTTCCGGTTGCAAAGGTTGCTTGTGGGAGAATGCCAGAAGACGGCGGGTCAAGGACTCGCCCCGTTCCGCCGCGTTCAACGCGCTTTGGGCCAACGCCGCCTCTTCCGGCCGATCCGCGAGTCCATCGCCAAGAAGGTCGAGGTTTCCGATTATTACCGCGAGTAGATTATTGAAATCATGTGCAATGCCGCCGGTCAGTTGTCCCAAGGCGTCCATTTTCTGAAACTGACGTAGTGTTTGTTCCGAAAGCTTCCGCTGCGTTATATCCTGGCAATGACACACCATGCCTGAGGGATTGCCCTCGTCATCGGTTAACAATGTCAGCGAGACTGCAACGTCGAAATTTTCTCCGCTCTTTCGGCGCCCGACAAGCTCGCCACGCCATTTGCCGTCGCGCATGAAAGCCGGAATATGGACCGCTTCGATCTCCGCAACCTGATCCTCGCCGTAAAGCAATTTCCAACTACGACCCATCACCTCCTCTTGTTCATACCCGTACATTGCCAACAGGGACTGGTTTAGATAAAGGAAATTGCCCTCATCATCGTGCAACCCGAAACCTTCGACGCCGTGATCTACCGCGTATTTGAGGTGGGCGTGCGCCTCTTCGCTTGTTTTTCGGTCATGAATATCCAGGATGAATGCAAAAAATCCCAGAACATTGCCTTCGCGATCAAACTCCGGAACATAGTAGGCCTCCACCCATTGCTCCACGCCCGGTTCAACAAAAATCTTGGCTTCGAAACGTTGCTCTTGCCCCTCGACAACCTTGTCGATACGTCGTCTGACTTCCGAACCAAGATTGTCGCCGAGAATTTCATTTACCGTGCGGCCAACGATCTCCGGTTCAGATTTGCCATGCATTTTGCAATATTTGTCATTAGCGAAAAGAAACCGTTCCTCCTCATCCAGATAAGCGATCATCACGGGTGAATGATTCAGAATCAGATTGTACGGCCGTTCCCGGACGCCGTTTTGATTTTCGCCATGCATATTTGAAACCCAAAGTGCGATGCTGAAGCAGTCTGCAGTTTAAAATTTAATTATTAATTTCGAATAAAGCGCTTAAACTTTTAGAGAAATTTTGAACGGGCTGGAGTGACGCCAGGTTTAATTGCCACCTTATAATACAAGGCATACTTTTCCAAAATTCCTCTCTCCGCCCCTTTGAATGGTGTTTCTTTTTCTATTTCTCTTCGAAAGCCCATACACCATCCCATTTCTCCGGTGGTGATATCCGTCGAAAATGAGCGATTCTATCGATGTAGGTCCGCGCCACCGAATCGTCTTTGCGTGCGGCGAGGACAGAATCAAACGCCACTTCGCTCGCATCCCAATCACGCGCGCGATAGGCAATCAGACCGCGTTCGAACTGTTGGCGTTCCTCCCAGCCGATCGGACTGTCAACATCGACAAGCTCGAAAATACGAACCGGTTCGGTCTTGCCCTTCACCTGAATAAAATCGATTTCCCGGAACTCTAGGCCCACATCTTCGACCAAGGCGCGCGTTTCCGCCGTCACGAGAATGTGCGTACCGTAGGCCTTATTAGCGCCCTCCAGCCGTGAACCCAGATTGACCGGATCACCAACCACCGTATAGCTCTTCGATACTTCTGAACCAACGGTACCCACAATCATCGCGCCCGTGGATACGCCGATACGCATATCAATCTCCAGTTTGGTGGCATCTTCACCCAGTTCTTCGATTACTTCCGCCCGAAACACAGCCAGCCGTTTGAGGGCCGCCAGCGCCGCGCGGCACGCCAATTCGCCGTGTTCGCGTTCGTTCGTAAATGGTGGCCCCCAGAACGCCATTACGGCGTCACCCATGAATTTATCAACAACACCACCATTCTCCGCGATGGCCGCGGTCATATGATTAAAAAAACGATTCATCATCCGAACAAGGTCGTGTGGCGATAAAACCTCGGAAATCGAGGTAAAGCCCTTGAGATCGATGAACATGACCGTCATCTCGCGCCGCTCACCGCCAGGTTCGGTAATTTCCGGGCGGTCCAGCAATCTTGTAACAATACGAGGGTCCATATATTTGCCGAACGTATCCTTGATACGTTCCTTCAGACGCAATTCTCCGATCATATGATTGAACGAGTCGGTCAAGCTGCCAATTTCATCGCTCGATGTTTTGATAACCAGATTGTCGAGTTCGCCCCTTTCGACAGCCCGCGCACCGGCAACCAAATTGTGGACGGAACGCACCAACGCCCGCGTCACGATACCGGCAAAAATCAATCCTAAAAGAATCGCGGCAACGGTCAGTACGGCATTAACCCACACTGCAAGATTTTCATCTTCGTTCGCTTTGGCAGTGGCGGCGACGACCATTGCCCCCATGGTATCGCGAAAGGCAACGATTTCCCGGTCTAACCTTTCCTCAACGTTTTCGAGTTCAGGCAAAAGAAACTCGAATGTCGCGCGATCGCCGGCATCCAAAGCCAACAGCAGGGCCTCGGCTTCCATCAGAAACGCTGCTTTTGATACGGTAATGGATTCCAGACCGGGCATCAGCCTTTCATAGACCCGCGCATGCTCGTGATTGTCCGGTGGATGTTTTGCCATCAAATCGTGCGCGGTTTCGAGTTCCAAATCGATTTTTGTACTCAAGGCCTGGTATTCGTGACGGGCGGTCTTAATTAACGCGGCGTCCACCACCGTCTCCTCGGCAAGGACGAATAGCCGCTGCAGGACGATCCCCTGCTCGAGCATTAGAATGGCTACCCGGCCAACGGATTCGGAGACAGGCAACTGGGTATGAGAGACGACATCAAGTTGATGCTTAACCCTCGAAAGCAGAACAATCGACACCGTTGCCGCAATCACCATCAAAAGGGCGAGGACCGCCGCGATGCCAAATATCTTCTGCCCGATACCAAATCGCATCCGCCACAACCTCCTTTACGGAACTTGATAGCAAATTTTGGCTTCGATATCTGGTTTCCGATCCAAAACGGAATACTTATCGCGCGGATATAAGCACCGTGTAGCGCGTCATTCATGTTTTGAGTTATGGTTTACTCTGCAGGTTCAGCCATCTGCGCTATCTAGTAATCGAGCAAATCATGGGCGCCCTCCCTCCCATGGCAAAACAACATCAGTTTCGTCAGCCGCATCACGACAGCGCCAACCCGATGACGAAAACGGACATTGCGATTTACACCACGATTGTCAGTGCCGCCGCCGTGGCCCGTTATCCTTCGTTAATACGGGTATTTTCTTCATCTTGATTTTCTTACCGGGAAATTGTTTGGCTAATGCTGTGCCGAAGGTCGTTCACGGGGGCCTGGAATTCACGTATGCGGCCCATTGGCGCGGAGGCAAGGTCGGCGATAGGGGGACAATCGCAGAGGCCGGCATACAACGACAGCAAGCCGCATACGTGAATTTCAAGATCCGGTTGCATGGTGAACGAGGTCATTGAACCAGAGTTTGTGACGACAAATTACCAATTCTCCTAGACGTTATCGTGCAGGAAGAGGTTTGGCGGGCCTCTCGATATGTTTGGTTTCGGCGCAATCACCCATCGCCGCAATTTTCGCCCCGTACCATTTTGCGGCCGGTGCGGCGCTAATGCCGTGTAACAATGCGCTTATCCAAACAGCGTTAACGGCCAAGTTCAGAATCGGTTCCGCGAATTTTGGCCCCACCTTGGCGACAATGAGAAGCGCGAACAGCGCTGTCGCAAGACCGCGAGGACCGAACCATCCAAAAAACAATCGTGTCGTTGGCGACGCGTCGGTGCCGATGAGCGACACCCAGATCGCGATTGGACGAACGACAAACAGACTAATAAGGATGAGGGCCAGCATGGGCATCGATAGGTGGCCTAGCGCTTCCGGGACCAATGCTAAACCCAATAAAAAGAACGCGCCCCAGGTGAGGATTTGCCCCTCACTCTCGGTGAACTCATACACAAATTTGCATCGGCCTTTGAGGACATTGCCAAAACACAGGCCCGCGACGAATGCCGAAATAAAACCATTCCCGCCAATTTGTATCGCACCAAGATAAGCCGTGCCAGCGAGAGCAACAGCGCCAATTCCCTCAAACGTTTCGGCGGTTAGATTTCGCTTTTGAGCGAATAAGAGGAGCTTTCCACCCGCGAGACCGGCAATGGCACCAAACAGAGGTCCCAAGAGCAACTGCTTCGCGCCGAACAAGGCCCAATTGGTATCGTCCGTCGCAACAGCTTGCGCCGTAAGGCTCGCAAAAAGCAAAATCACCGGAAGGGCCAATCCATCATTAAGGCCGCTTTCGACCGTCAATGCCCGGCGCGCCTGCTCCGGCACGGCGTCATTCGTCACCACCGCCTGACCCAGCGCCGCATCGGTTGGCGCGAGAACCGCCGCCACCAAGGCAACCGCGAACAGGGGCCAGCCAGGAAGAAACGGCCACGCGGCGAGTGTTCCGAAACCAATCGCAAGGGGTAAACCAAACGACAGCATGCGCGACGGCCATTGATGATCCCGGCGCAGCGCACTCAAATCGATCTGCGCCGCATCAAGAAAAAGTAAAATTATCAGAGCAATTTCCGCAACGATATGGAGGCCCTTTTCCGCATCGGTATGGGGCAACAACCCTGTCGTCGATAACAAATATCCTAAACCGATGAAAACCATCGGCGCCGTCAACATCGTTGACGATAAACGTTTCGCGATCATGGCGAATAATGCAACGAAAGCCGCCAAGATCAGTAATCCTAATGTCATGAAGATCTTCCGCCGAGAAAGGAAAGGCTTCTATTGTAGTTCAGATACCGATGGAGAGCGAAAGGTTACATACTTCGCGGATCGATCGAGCCGGGGCATCAAGAAAAATATGTTAGCTTGAGTGCATGAAGCAGATAACAATCATCTATTGCAATCCACGAATTTGCTAATGCCAAATTCAAAGGCTTCGAGGTCGTGTGATTCAGCTTATTAAAACACCAATAAACCGTCTCCCATCCCGCAGCCTTAACGTATTATTCATCAGTTTTATTAATATTAATTTCAAGTCCTCCCCGCCAGACAGAAATTCAAAAAAGCATAATTAATTCAATTTAATATATACGCCAAACGGATTTGGACAGTGACGGATACCGTAAGAATTCTTTATGAATAGTTCGGAAAAATCACAAGTTTCGGCGAAAGCAATTATCGCAAGTACAATTCTTGCCGCCGTCATCTTTACGTTTGATCTGGGTGTGCCGCTGGGCGTAGCCGCAGGAGTTCCCTACGTAGCAGTTGTACTTTTGGGCTTGGTGTCGCGTTGGCTATATTTTCCAATTTTGCTGGCGGCGATTTCGACCGTTCTACTGTTCGCCGGTCTTTTTCTGTCATTACCAGGCGCCGATATCTGGGTCGTCGTAACAAACCGCGCCTTTGCCTTATTCGCAATCTGGACTGTTGCGTTTCTTATCCTTTTATACAAACGGGCGCTCGAAGACATAACGAGCGCACACAAGTCACTCGTCGATGCCATCGAAACCATGTCGGACGCGTTTGTTCTTTACGATGCTGATGAAAGATTGGTTTTGTGCAACAGTCACTACAAGGCAATGTATGCGCCCATTTCACATCTAATCGTGCCCGGCGCGCATCACAACGAAATCGCCCAAGCGTGGAGGGCACTTGAAGGTACGGAATCCGACACGGACAGTGATGTAAGCACATTGAAGGTGCGATCCCGTCCCGGGGGACAGCCATCTGAACCGAGGGAAAAAAGACAACAGAGCGGACGATGGATCCGCATCGAGGAACGAAAAACCTCAGATGGCGGTGTTGTCGGAATACGCCGCGACATCACCGCGGAAAAAGAATCTGAGGAAGCCTTGCGGAAGAATGAACAGCGCTTCCGCCGCATTTTCGAAGATGCCGGTATCGGCATGGCTCTCGTTTCCAAAGACAGGAAGATCGCGCAAGTTAACCGAGCCTTCGCCAAAATGCTGGCTTACGAGCCAGAAGACCTTATTGGGAAGCTACCCAGCGAAATAACGCATCCCGAAGACCGCGCGCGAACCGATGCTGTTACGGAAAGATACAGCGCGGGCAAAACCGGCATCTTCAATTTAGAGAAGCGCTATATTAAACGCACGGGTGAATATATCTGGGCTCAAGTCACCACATCGTCGATTGAAAGTACCGAAATCGAGCCCCTAATCGCCATCGTTCAAGTCGAAGACATCACCGACCGAAAATTGGCGGAAGAAC